>JBAVJG010000672.1:0-14376 GCA_049687655.1 Anaerolineales bacterium
GTTATGATGGACAGGTTTTTTATCACTCATGGCATGGCACATTCATTGAGATGAGCGAAGAGTAAGAAATCTTTATAGAATATTATTTATCATCAGTTTTCCAAGATGATATAATTTTTCGCTGGACGAAAGCGCAAGCGTAGTTGCCCCCGCTACTCGTATAAAAACACTCATTATCCTTGGTGAGTGTTTTTTAATATAACCTAATGAGACTCGAACCAAAAATATAAGGCAATTTAAATTTTATTTCAATTGGTTGAAAGGAACTGAAAATATCTTGAACTAGACAATTAATTTTATTGAGTCTAAAAACCAGTACCCCGGGCGGGAATCGAACCCACATCTAAGGCTTAGGAGTCCCTTGTTCTGTCCATTGAACTACCGGGGCAGGCAGCGCGATTATAGCACCGAATCAATCATCCTTCGGCGGCGCGGCGGGGCCATAATCCAGTACATCGCGCACACCGGTACTACCCTGCGGTTCACTGACAATGCCCTTCTCTTCCATCACATCCACCAGGCGGGCGGCACGCGTGTACCCGATCCGCAAACGCCGCTGCAGCATCGACACAGAACAACGTCCCTGACGGCGCACCAGATCGACTGCCTCGTCGAATAACGGGTCAAGCTCCTCTTCTTTCCGCATCTCTTCCCAGAGCGCCTGCTGCTTGAGCGGGACGCCGGATGGCAGGGGCGCATCTACTGGGGCGCCCGCCGCGGCATAAGGACTGGCCCCACCCATCTGTGCGCGCCAGAAATCCACCAGCCGTTGGATCTCCGGGTCAGAGACAAAAACGCCCTGCAAACGGACGGGCGAGGGTGCTTCCGGCGCCTGGTAGAGCATGTCACCGCGGCCCAGCAGACGTTCCGCGCCAGGCTGGTCGAGAATGACGCGGCTGTCAGTGTTAGAAGCCACCGCGAAGGCAACGCGGGCGGGGAAGTTAGCTTTGATCAGGCCTGTAACCACATCGACAGAGGGTCGCTGGGTGGCGAGAATCATATGAATACCGGTAGCACGCGCGAGCTGGGCCAGACGCGTGATCGTCCGCTCGGTTTCATCCGGTGCGATCATCATCAAGTCGGCCAGTTCATCGATCACGATCACCAGATAGGGCAGCTTTTTACCACTCTGCAACTCCATGCGCGTGTTGTAATCGTCAATGTTGCGCGCACCGATCTTGGCAAAAGAGTGGTAACGCTTGTCCATCTCGCGCGTCATCCATTGCAGCGCGCCGACCACGCGGTCCACCTCGACAATTACCGGCGCAAGCAAGTGTGGGATGCCGTTGTAGCTGGTCAACTCCACGCGCTTGGGATCCACCAACACCAGGCGCAGGTCATCGGGTGAATTGTGCAGCAGGAAGCTGGTCAGGATCGCGTTAACACATACCGATTTACCAGAACCAGTGGTGCCTGCGATCAACAGGTGCGGCATGGCATCCAGGGCTGCAATCTGTGGCAGTCCTGCTACATCCCTTCCCAACGCGAAACTCAGGGACGAAGTTGAGCGCTTACGCTGGAAAATCTCGCTCTCGAGAATGTCCCGCAGCGCTACCAGGGTCATCTCTTCGTTGGGCACTTCGATGCCGACGAAACCGCGTCCCGGAACCGGCGCCTGGATGCGGATGCGCGGCGCGGACAGGGCCAGAGCCAGGTCATCCGCCAGGCCGGAAATCTTGTTGACGCGCACGCGCGTGCGCCCGCTTCTGGTCTCGACGAAGAGCGGCTCCACACCGAATTGCGTGATGGTCGGCCCCCGGCTGATCTCCACCACCTGTGCCGGCGCGCCGAAGGAGGCCAACGTATCCTCAATGAGACGGGCACGCTGCTGGATGAATTCTTCGTTGACTTCCGGTGCACTGCCTTCATCTAGAATATTCCCAACGGCGGGTAACCTCCATTCGATGACAGGCTGTCCGCTGCTGGTAGTTGTCGGCATGCCCAATTGCGATTCACCTGCCTGAGGTACATTCACAGGGACGGGAGGACGCTGCATGGGCGTATACCCATTGGCCTGTACATCGATGCCATCCGGTACAGTTGACGAATGTTTTGCCATGCGCGCCATTTCCTGACGGATGCGGCCCACCAGCGGCCTAACCCATTTGAACAACTCACGGATGGGAACGTCCAGGGTCAGCGCCAGGCCGATCAATAGCCAGGCAGTCATGGCAACGATCGCGCCCCATGATCCCAATCCAAGCCACAACATGCGTTCGAACACACTACCGAGATACCCGCCACCGGCTCTATCCAGCGCAGCTTGCTCCGCCAACTCAGGCGCTGCGATAATGGCGTGCATGGCGGTCAGCAGCCAGAAATACAGCAGAATTACACCGGTGACACGTTCAATCGAGATAGTCGGGACACTTTCGATATTGCGCAGCACCAACCACACGCCGATCACGATCAACCCAAGGGGCAGGATGTAAACGCCCCAGCCGAAAACCTGTCCCAAAATCCGAATCAGGCCCCCGGTCAGCACGCTGCGTTCGGCCGATATCAGGCTCAGGAGTGTCAGCAATCCCGTCAATGCCAGCACGACACCGATGATGTCCAGCCGGCGGTCAATGGAAAGCGTCTTCCAAAAGCCGGGCGTACGTGCAGGCGCAGACCGCTGCTTCTTCTTGGATGAGCGCGCAGCAGGCTTAGAAGATTTCTTCTTGGAAGATGTCTTCCTGCCTTTGGAGCCGCTCTTGGGAGGGGATTTGGGTTTTCTGACGGGCATGGGAGCTTTAATTAGAAACTACACAGTTCACGAAAAGATCCCGAAAGCAAGTGCGTAGTTCCTGTATAAATATGATTAACGATCGTGAAAAGATTATAGCACAAATGGTCTGTTTTCTTTGAGTTACAATAGCTTCCATGCGCATACAATTGATATCATAAGACTTTCCGAAAAAGGGGTGTGGGTGGCTATGTTGCTCACACCCCTTTTTCAGTCCAGTTTATTAACAAGTTTTGCGCGCGCAAGCAATACCATTCTCACAAAGGACAATAAGTGTTCGAAATTCTTTTTCTTGGAACTTCCGCTTCCGCGCCTTCCGCCAAGCGTGGACTATCTGCTGCCGTCGTCAGTCACGATGAATACCGTTTTCTCGTGGATTGCGGGGAGGGTACCCAGCGTCAGCTCTTGCAGTCAGGCGCTGGCTTCAAACGCCTGACGCGCATCCTGCTCACGCACGGGCATCTGGATCATATTCTTGGATTGGGTGGACTGATGTCCACTTTTTTGCGCTGGGAAGCGATCGACGAGTTGGAGATTTTCGGAGGGCGTTCAGCGCTCGACCGTGTTCACGATCTGCTCTTTGGCGTGGTACTGCGTGGCAAGCATCCGCCCATGCCGCTCACACTACAAGAGACCAAGCCTGGTGTTTTCTTTGAAGCGAGTGATTTTACGGTCACAGCCTTCTCTGTGACACACCGCGGACCGGGTTGCCTGGGCTATATCTTCGAAACCAAGGCCCGCCGCCCGTTCCTTGCAGACAAAGCAGATGTACTCGGCGTCCCATTCGGGCCTGAACGCCGCGAACTGGTTACTGGAAAAACCATTACGCTGGCAAACGGGCAAACGGTCAAACCCGACGATGTGCTTGGCGAATGGCAAAGCGGCACCAAATTGGTCGTGATAGGGGATACCGGCCGCACCGACAACCTTATCGAACATTGCCGCAATGCGGATGCATTGGTGATCGAATCGACTTATCTAAACGAAGAAGCGGAGATGGCGCAGCAATTCTCGCATCTTACCGCCCAAAAGGCTGCTGAACTGGCCAAAGAGGCGGGAGTCAAAAAACTGATCCTGACCCATCTCTCACGCCGTTACCGTGAACGCGACGTGCTGGCGGAAGCGCAAGCCGTTTTCCCCAATTCCATCGTAGCGCGGGACTTCGATAGTTTCCAGGTTAAAAGAAATTAACCGTAGTGACGACTTCAGTCGTTCGAAAACACCGACTGAAGTCGCTACTACATTTTCATAAGATCAAAAGGACGCCGGGTGGCGTTCTTTTTGAATACTCAATTTGGGAATAGGTTTACTCACTGGTCATGATGAACAGCGGCGTCATTTCGAAGCTCTTGTAATACGGGCGCAGGCGTTCAGCGTTGTAGAAGCGGTCCACGTTGACCGTTTTCTTGGTGCTGGTCACAATGTCAATCGGAATGTTATCATAGCGGCCGTTCTTGAGCACAACCAGGCGGCCGTGTGTCCGCTTTTGGATCAGGTCGAGCGCCAGGTTCCCATAGGCCATCGGGACAATCGAATCGATCGCATCCGGATCGCCGCAACGCACCAGATAACCGAGTTTTTGATTGACCGTGTCCACAGAGCGACCATCATTGAATTGTGGCACCAATTCCTTCAACCGCGCGGAAACCAGGTCGCCAATTCCGCCCAGTTTAGCGTGTCCAAAAGCGTCCGTGGTGCGATCTTCGAAAACCATTTCGCCGCCCTCGAACATGGCGCCTTCCGAAACGAGCACAACTGAATATTGACTCGGATTGTATTTGCGATCAAGCAACAACAGTTCGGCCAGGCGTTCAATTTCGAATTTGAACTCCGGGATAACGCAGCGATGTGCAGCTCCTGCCATAGTCGGCAGCATGGCGGTAAACCCGGCATAACGGCCAAAGACCTCCAGCACCATCAGACGCTCATGGGAACCGGCCACCGTCCGAAGACTGTTGGCAAGCTCGATGGTGCGCGTGACGCAGGTGCTGAAACCGATGCAGTAATCCGTGCCGGGTACATCGTTATCCATCGTCTTTGGAATGGCTACAACTTTGACTCCTTCCTGATACATGCGGACACCATAGCTGAGCGTGTCATCGCCACCAATGGGAATCAGATAGTCGATGCCCAGAAAATCCAGATTTTTCAATACCTCCGGCGTCACATCATTGACTTCCTCAGAATACTTTTCACGCAAGTGGGGGGGGAGACGGTCCTGCTTGACCCGCGTGGGATTCGTGCGGGACGTATGCAGAAATGTGCCCCCGGTACGCCCGGCTCGATTGACGATTCCTTCGGTCAACTCCTGGTAATTCTTGCTGTTGTCCGCTTTCTTGTCTCGAACGATATCCACCAATCCGGCCCAACCACGACGGATGCCGATCACTTTGTACCCCTCACGCAAGGCTCGTATAGTTACGGCTCGAATGGCCGGGTTCAGTCCGGGTACATCACCACCTCCCGTCAAAATTCCGATGACACCGGGTTTATTGTTTGACATTCTTGCACCTCCATTCCGAAATAGTATTGAAGGTTGTTGTACAACCTCAATTATTTTTTAGAACTACGCAATTTGATAAAATATCCGAAAATAAGGGGGCGGGTGTTCGCTCGTTCCCTTATTTTCGGGCCTCTCTCATTCACTGCGTAATTTTCAACTTTAGAAACTAAATCCAGGTCGGCTCTTCATACGTGCCGAAAACTTCCTTCATCACGCCGATAATCTCACCCAGCGTGGCATAGGCATGCACAGCCTCCATAATGTAAGGCATGCTGTTTTCCGTACCTTCGCAGGCGATGCGTAATTTATCCAATGCCTGACCGACCCGGCCACTGTCACGCGACTTGCGAACTTCTTTTAACCGGTTGACCTGGCGCTCATAACCCTGGGGGTCCATTTCGAGCAAGGGCACACTCAGCGGTTTGTTTTCGGCATGCGCATTGACGCCCACGATCTTGCGCTCTCCTGCGTCGATCTCACGCTGGTAACGGTAAGCCGCGTCAGAGATTTCGGATTGGAAGAAACCTTTATCGATGGCTGGAAGCACGCCGCCCAGTTCATCGATACGACGGAAATAATCATAGGCTTGCTGTTCGATACGGTCGGTCTGAGCCTCGACGAAGAAACTGCCACCGAGGGGATCGATCGTGTTCGCCACCCCGGATTCTTCCGCCAAAATCTGCTGTGTACGCAGTGCGATCGTGACCGCATGCTCGGAGGGCAGGGCCAGGGCTTCGTCCATGGAATTGGTGTGCAGGCTCTGGGTCCCGCCCAGAACCGCTGCCAGCGCTTGGATTGCCACACGCACCACGTTATTCTCCGGCTGTTGGGCGGTCAACGAGACGCCTGCCGTCTGCGTGTGGAAGCGGCACAACCACGAACGCGGATTCACGGCGCCGAAAGTCTCTTTCATCTCACGCGCCCAGATGCGGCGCGCAGCCCGGTACTTGGCGATCTCCTCGAAGAAATCGTTGTGCGCGTTGAAGAAGAACGATAGACGCGGGGCGAAGGCATCTACGTCCATTCCGCGCTCGATGCCCCAGCGCACGTATTCCATACCATCCGATAGCGTGAAGGCCAACTCCTGCGCGGCGGTCGAACCCGCCTCGCGGATATGGTAACCGCTGATGGAAATCGTGTTCCATTGCGGGACAGTGTCTTTGCCATATTCCATTGTGTCCACCACCAACCGCATGGACGGTTCCGGCGGGAAGATGTATTCCTTTTGGGCGATGAACTCTTTCAGAATGTCGTTCTGGAGGGTGCCGCGTAGTTGGTCGGGGCGCACACCCTTTTTCTCAGCGGCGGCAATATACATGGCCCAGATAATAGCGGCGGGCGAGTTGATGGTCATGCTGGAGGAAACTTTGTCCAGCGGGATGCCGTCCAGCAGGATTTCCATATCTTTAAGCGAGGATACGGCCACGCCGCATTTACCGAACTCACCCAGCGCTTCAGGCTGGTCGGTATCGTAGCCCATCAAGGTTGCCAGGTCGAAAGCAATCGAGAGCCCGGTCTGTCCCTGGTCGAGCAGGTACTTGAAGCGCGCGTTGGTCTCCTCAGCTGTCCCAAAACCGGCGAACATGCGCATGGTCCAGAGCTTGCCGCGATGCAACGTCGGGTGGACTCCGCGCGTATAGGGGTATTCACCCGGATGTCCCAGGTCGGAAGCGTAGTCCATGTCCGCCACATCCAGTGGTGTATAGAGTCGGTCGATCGATTCAGAAGAAGTAGTGATAAATTTTTCGCGTCGTTCAGGTAATGACGCGAGTGTTTTTTGCAAGCTGGTCTCTTCCCACTTCTCCAGCGAATCTTTTAGTTCGTCAAGTTTCTTCTTGTCATACATAATTGTCTCCTTGGGCGAAGATAGCTGAATTATAGCAGAGCAAGCACTATCATCCACCCCTTGAATTTGGTATACTCCCTTTAATCCAAAACATACAGGTAACTCATGCCCCGCTTTGAAATTGATGTAGACCCCCTAGACCATATTACCGCTGACGCCATTGGCAAACCCGGCCAGCGTGTTTTTTACATACAGGCCTGGCAGGACCAGCGCACGGTGACCGTTTTAATCGAAAAGTTCCAGTTGCAATCGCTTTCCGTTGGCGTGGAACAGTTCCTGGCAGAAGTCATCCGCCAGGCCCCGGAACTTGAAGATGTTCCCGGTGATTACATCGAGGAACAGATGCAAATCAACCCGCCCGTAGACCCGCTCTTCCGCGTGGGCGAGGTGGGTCTTGGCTTTGACAAGGAACGCGACCGCGTCGTGCTTCAAACTCGCGAATTGCTGACCGAGGAGGAAGAACCGGACTCAGCCGCAGTTGTGCGCTTCTGGTGCACCCGCGAGCAGATCCGCAAAATGGCACGTTGGGGCGCGGAAGTGGTCACGCGCGGACGACCAACCTGCCCACAGTGCGGCGCGCCCATGGAAGAGGACGGTCACTTCTGCCCGAAGAAAAACGGGCATAAGCATTAAGCTCACAATATGAAAATTCGACCTGCTTGCGAGGAAGATGTTGGTACGATTGCGGGCGTGCATGTGGATAGTTGGCAATCAACTTACAGAGATATTATTGCAACCGACTATCTTGCTAGATTATCAGTCGACCATCATGCCGAACGGTGGCTCGAAATCCTGAGAAAGCAAGACACTAAAAACTGCATTTTTGTCGCCGAAAATAAAGACGACCAAGTCATCGGATTTGCTAGTGGGGGCCCACAACGCGACCTGCGATTGAATTATGATGGCGAACTCTACGCCATCTATTTACTGGAGATAGCTCAGCGCCGCGGATTAGGAACGCGCCTAACGCACGCCGTGGCAAATCACCTGGCCATGAATGGGTTTGAGAGTATGTTGGTTTGGGTGTTGGATGGTAATCCATCCAACCAGTTTTATGCAGCTCTTGGTGGGGAGTATGTCAGCAAGAAAATGATTAATATCGGCGAACAAGAACTGACCGAAGTCGCGTATGGTTGGCGCAACCTGCACGATTTAGTGAAAACCAATGCCCACTGATTAATTGCTAAAAGCTGCTCTGCTGCGCGAAGAGGAACGAACACAAGCTCAAAATCATAATCTCTAAAAAATAAAATGAATACATACATTTTGCATTTTATAACTTGTTTTAGATCGACAGCGCTTGTATAGTTTTCTGCCTACTGCGAGTCGAAGAAGTCATTTATATCGAATTGCGTATCTAAGAAAAGCAACAATGCATTTGCTTTTCGTTGAAAATCCCTATCTGCCTTGCCCTGCTCTATATGGTTTACCAGACGCTCTCGAAAATTGTCCTTTGCCGAATCGGGCAAAAGATACTCTAACCCTTTGATCATTTCCTTTGCCTGCTGTATAACTATCATTGCATCTGTTAAATGGATATTTTCGTTTAGGAGTTTTTTAAGAAGTTTACACTTGTACGTATGACAAAAACGAGGGTAATGGGGTGAATCGTAGATCGTACAATGCCCTTGCCACAGAGGGCAAGGTTGGTTAAACCCACGTTGTTCCGGTTCACGAAATACTTTCAATCCCAGAGATTCAATCGAATCCAGTTCAGCAGACCTGAGTTTTGACCAGATAAAGAAATGGCCGGTACAACACAACCCACAAGATTTACATAATGTCATCCCATGTGTTATGTTTATTTTCTCGTTGCTATCCATAGGGGAATCATATCTCAGACCAAGGCAATTGGCAATCGGGTTCCCCTGATTTGCAAAAGAATTTACCAATTTACTGGAGGGGGGTAAAAAACAATTCAAACACAGTAAAATAAGGATGTGTCGAGATCAAGCGATTCCACAAACCTTTTTTCAGCTCTCCGACATGCAGAACTCGAACTCAAAGGACAGTTCATGCTGGGGAGCAACTATACTTTTCTCGTCATATTACATGATGATGGGAAGGAAGTACAAGCCGTCTACAAACCATCCAGAGGTGAGCAGCCTCTGTGGGATTTTCCCAATCAGACCCTGGCGCACCGCGAAGTGGCAGCTTATCTGGTCAGCCAGGCGCTCGGCTGGGACTTTGTCCCGTTCACGGCGCTGCGTGAGGATGGTCCCTACGGGCCAGGTTCTATCCAGCAATTCATCGAGTACGATCCCAACTATCACTATTTCAATTTCAGCGATGAAGATAAGGCTCGCCTGAAACCCGTCATGCTCTTTGACTTGCTGTGCAACAACGCTGACCGCAAGGGCAGTCATGTCATTATCGAAGCTGAGACGAACAAATTGTGGTTGATCGATCATGGATTGTGCTTTCATGAACAGGAAAAACTGCGCACGGTTATCTGGGATTATGCTGGGGAAGTGATCCCGCAGGACTTGCTTGAGGCCCTCGCGCATCTTCCTTCTAATGAAAGCTTGCTGACTGACCTTCAACCCTATCTCAGCCCCGGGGAAATCTCAGCGCTTCTCGCTCGGACGGAAATGTTGGGTAAAACAGGTGTATACCCTCTTCCGCCCGAAAACAGACGGACTTTTCCTTATCCGCCGATATAAATACTGGATAAGCGTTTTCATAGATACAATAATGATTATTGATAGATTTCAGGCTTCTCAAGCGGAAGAAGTGGCAGAATTAATAAAACGCAATTTGCTGGAGATTACCAGTAAATACTATTCTCCAGATTACGTTGCATCCTTAATAGATCATCACTCGCCAATGCAAATATTAAAGAAGGCCAAAACCCATTATATTTTCGTTGCCATGGAAAATGGCAAAGCCGTGGGAACAGGAAGCCTAGCCAATTTTGGAACTCCAGAAACCCCAAGCTATTACGGCACAGCGATATTTGTCGCACTTGAGTTTCATAGGAAGGGGATCGGAACACAAATAATGCGGAGAATTGAAGAAAATGTTTTGGAATTAGGTGCGGACAAAATAACTGTGCGTGCTGCAGTCAATGCGCGAACATTCTATGAAAAGCTCGGGTACACTTATCGGGATAAAAATGAAATGCCGGACGAAAAGGGAAACTTTGTGATGGATAAAGTATTTCTAATAAAGTACTATTCAGGGGAATGATCACTGTGAATTGGAGAATAATATGACCCATTACAAGCTTGCATTCATCGGATTTGGAAATGTTGCCCAAGCGCTGGCCCACTTGCTTTTGCGCAAGCGTTGGGAATTGCAAGAGCGCTACGATATCACTTTCAGTGTGACCGGGATATCGACTGGCTCGCATGGCGTGGCAGTCAATCCCAACGGGATTTCGGTCAATGCAGCTTTCGAGGTGCTCCAATCCAATCGTTCACTGGACCTGCTTACCGGTGGGCCGATCCCAACTAATGCCCACGAATTTCTGGAACGCAGCGAAGCAGACGTAATGTTTGAAAACACGCCGGTCGATCACACCACAGGTCAGCCAGCCCTCGGCCATTGCCGCATGGCATTGGACCTCGACATGCACGCCATTACCGCCAACAAAGGGACGGTCGTGCACGGTTATCGCAAGTTGACCGAATTGGCCAGAGCGAAGCATAGAAAATTCTTGTTCGAATCGACTGTGCTGGGCGGCTCGCCGCTCTTCTCAGTTTTCCGCGAAGCCATGCCCGCCGCGGAGTTGACTTCGTTCCAGGGCATCTTGAACTCGACCACCAACATTATCCTGTCACGCATGGAGCGCGGTGAATCGTATGAAGATGCGGTGGCGTATTGCCAGGGTATTGGCGTGGCCGAGACCGACCCATCCGCGGATGTGGATGGTTGGGACGCGGCCATCAAGGTAGCTGCACTGGTGAGCGTCCTGATGGATACTCCCTTCACCCCACAGCAGGTAGACCGGAAAGGAATAAGGGAGATCACGCCTGAGATGATCGAGCAGGCGAAGGCAAGTGGGAAGCGTTGGAAGCTGGTCTGTTCAGCGGAAAGAGTCGAGGGGGGAATCAAGGCCAGCGTTAAACCGGAACTTGTCCCAGCTTCGTCCCCGTTGTACGGAATGCAGGATTCGACTACCGGCGTCGCCTTCCGCACGGATGTGTTAGGAGATTATTCCATCGTTGAATCTGAACGCGAAGGCATGGTGGCGGGGCCGATCCCCACGGCCTATGGTCTGTTCGCGGACTTTGTGAACGCAGCCAAAGGAGGCTGATATGGAGAAGTTTACCTTGAGGGATGTCATGCGAGTGCTGCAGGAAGGCTGGGGGGAATACATCAAACAGTTCAACGCGCTCTCCCCTGAGGAACGGGCGATGTTCCTGCAAAAGGAGGGTTTTGCCGATTTCCATGACTTGCTGGGGCACGTCATCGGTTGGTGGGAGGAAGGATTGTGGGTGATGACCGGCATCCTGGATGACCCCAGCTTTACCTGGGAGGAGCGGGATGCGGACGCCTTCAACGTGGAACTGATCGACCGGTTTCGTTCTTGGAGCGAGGAGGATTTGCTGCTGCATTACGAGAATGTGCGCGAAGCCTTGCTGAACCTGGTGGCCGACCTACCGGAGAACGCGCTGGACAACGAAGACATCCGCGATTGGTTGTACGCGGATGTGATCGAGCATTTGGAAGATCATAGAATACCTTCGCCGGTCGAGTAGGGCGAAGCCCGTACCGAGACCAGCGAAAGGCAAATGTGGTCTCGATACACCCCGCGAAAAGCAGCGGGGCTACTCGACCAGCGTATGAGAATGGGAGGGCATCATGGAAGAGAGAGACGTTTTTATCGTATCGGCTGTACGTACAGCGCTAGGGGTAGGCAAACCGGGCGGGGCTTTGTACGGATTCCTGCCAGTGGATCTGGCAGCCATGATCATGAGAGAAGCGGTCAGACGTGCTGGGGTCGAGATGGACCGTATCGAGGACGTACTGTGGGGTTGCGTTACGCCGGTCGATGACCAGGGCGCAAACATGGCTCGTCTGGCGGCGCTCAAAGCTGGTTTGCCGGTGGGGGTCCCGGCGGTGACTATGAACCGCATGTGCAGTTCCAGCCAAAGCGCTGTCCATTTTGGAGCGCAGGCTATCCTGGCAGGCGACATGGACCTGGTCGTGGCCGGCGGGGCAGAGATGATGTCACACCAACCCATCGGCGCGGACTATCCATCTGAGTGGCCAAAAGATTTCCCTTATGACCTCGTCCACCAGGGCACCAGCGCCGAGATGATGGCCGAGAAATGGAACCTGACCCGCGAAGAGTTGGACGACTTCTCATATGAGAGTCATATCCGTGCCGGGAACGCAATCAAGAATGGATATTTCGATGAGCAGATCATGCCGGTCAAGTTGTCTAATGGGGAGGAGTTCAAAGTCGACCAGGGAGTGCGCTTCCCCCCGGACCGGGAGAAAATGCGCAAGTTAAAGACCGTCTTCAAAGCGGACGGCGTGGTCACAGCCGCCAACGCCAGCCAGATCAGCGACGGGACCGCCGCGCTGGTGCTGGCCTCCCCAACTGCAGTTGGGCGCTACAACCTTAACCCTTTAGCCCGCATCGTTGCGCGGACAGTGGTCGGCACTGACCCGGTCTTGATGCTAGACGGTCCCATCCCGGCCACGCGCATGGTGCTCGAAAAAGCCGGGCTTTCGCTGGATGACATAGACGTGATAGAAATGAACGAGGCTTTTGCCAGTGTGGTGCTGGGATGGGCCAGAGAAATCCAGCCCAATATGGAAATGGTCAACCCCAACGGGGGCGCCATCGCCCACGGGCATCCGGTCGGCGCGACGGGCGCCATTCTGATGACCAAATTGGTTTACGAGTTGCAGCGTCGCAAAGCCAGGTATGGTTTGCAGACCATGTGCGCTGGCCACGGTCAGGCCACGGCGACGATCATCGAGAGAGTTTAACTCACCACGAAGAACACAGAGTTCACGGAGGAATATATGTTGGGGCGGCAGTTCAACTGCCGCCCCAACATATTACTTAAAATATCTTTGTGCCTTCGTGTCCTCGTAGGTACTTACTCGAACAGTTTCAAATATTCCCCGTAGCCTTCTTCTTCCAGCTTATCCACCGGGATGAACCGCAGCGAAGCTGAATTGATGCAATACCGCAAACCGGTCGGGGCCGGTCCGTCATTGAAGACGTGGCCCAGATGCGAGTTTGCGTTCTTGGAGCGGACCTCGGTGCGGGGCATGAGCAGTTTTAAGTCCGTCTTTTCTGTTATTTCGGACCCTTCTAGAGGTTTGGTAAAGCTGGGCCAGCCGCAATGTGCATCGTACTTATCTAGCGAACTGAAGAGCGGTTCCCCTGAAACAATATCCACATACAGACCCGGCTCTGTGTTGTCCCAAAATTCGTTCTGGAACGGTCGCTCGGTGGCTTCATGTTGGGTGACTTCATATTGCTGGGAAGTGAGGCGTTCACGCAATTCGCTGTCTGAGGGTTTGGTATAGGTTTTCATGATTGCTCCTTTAATTCGCTTTTCGTGTTTAACAGAAGGAATCATAAAGTTGATTCTTACACCTGGTTGCAAGCGTAATTTTTTGTTAATATCTCTGGGGAAAACAAATCATCTCTTTACACATAACCTCGCTTTGCGGGTAAAATGCCGCAATGCGTAAACTCATCCGCATTTCCCCATTATTCTTTCTTGCTATCGTTCTCGTCTCCTGTGGGACATCCACACCAGTCCCTGCACAAACAGTCACAATCCCTGGGCTGCCGACGAGCGCCCCGCCAACTGAAGCGGTTGTCATTCCAACCGCCCAAGTTGACTTACCCACAGACACGCCCGTCCCCGCACCAGAGCGGCCAAAGTACACCATCAATGCTACCCTCGATTATGCCGCCAAAACCGTCAGCGTAAACCAGACCATCATATATCCCAACCACAGCGGCGAGACGCTCTCCAATCTCGTCCTGGCGGTTGTTCCCAACATGTGGCCAGACAGTTTCAACCTGACAGCCCTGAGCGTAGACGAATCCCCAATTACCAATTACAACTTACAAGGCCAACAATTGGATTTCGCCCTGCCCTCGCCGCTCGCGCCCGAGACGACTGCCATCGTTTCGTTACAGTATTCGCTCATCCTGCCCTTCGCCGAGCAGCAGGACCCCAGCGTGGAGCGTCCGCGCATTTACGGATATACCGATCGACAGGTCAATCTGGCGAACTGGTACCCATTCATCGTCCCGTATGAAGCGGGAACAGGTTGGGTATTGCACGATCCCTGGTATTACGGCGAGCATCTGGTCTA
>JBAVJG010000673.1:0-6153 GCA_049687655.1 Anaerolineales bacterium
GCCATTGGTGATGGCATCCAGCGGGTCGATGCCTGCATCTAATGCCTTTTGCGCCAGTTCAGCGGCGATCTCTTCCTCCCCGTCGATGATGCTCTGTGCCATTTGTTTATATAGTTCTTCCGACATATAGTTCTCCTTTTATTGGTTTCAATGATGCCCTTCCGGTTACTCCTCCGGAGAAAAAGACCCACTCAGCAAGCGCGCCTTAGCTTCCAATGTTTCGTGCGAAATGCCCAGAAATGTTTCCAAATCTTCGCCCAGGCTGCGGATGTGCGTAATGGCCTGCCCCTCGGCCAGGTCTGCATCCCCGGCTTCGATGGCCTCTACCAGCGTCATATGTTCCTGGTATTCGTCGGCCAGACTACTCTCCAGCAGGTCGGCGTGGCGAAACAGATACTCATACAGCATCCAATCGGGGAACGAGTTCATGACCATTTCGTACAGCCGATCCAGTGTGCTGTTCCCGCCGATGGCGACTACCGACTGGTGGAATTGACGGGACAACTGCCGCAGGGCCGACATGTCATTTAGCGAGAGCAGGCCCTTCATCCGGGACAGAATGCGCTTCAATCCATCCACCTGAGCCTGCTCCCGTTTAAGAGCCGCTGCGTGTGCCCCGGCCCCTTCCAGCAACAGTCGCATGGCGTAGGCTTCAGCGATCTCGTCTGCGCTCGGCTGCGGGACGCGCACTCCGCGGTAGGGGACACGTTCCGCCAGCCCAACCGACACCAGCAGATCCAGCGCCTCGCGGACGGGGGTCATGCTGACGCCCAGTTGCGTGGCGATGTCATCCTGTCGCAGCCACTCGCCTGGCCCGACTTGCCCGGCGATGATCTTTTCGTGCAATACGTCGAAAATCTCTTCTTTCAACGACCTGCGCTGCAGGTTTTCCAAATCTTTTTGGGTATCATGGAATGTGTTCATAAAATGAACTCGATTGTGAATTTATACATTATATATAATTTTATCACACCCTGCAGTGCGTCGCACCATGCTTATCGGGCCATGTTCATGTGACGATCATCCCCATTTGACGGCTTTTTCCTCAGTACAGGTGCGAAGCACCCTCTTTTCTTTTTTAATTATGATGCCGTCTAAACCACCTGTTTTTCGGATCTGATCGAAAAGAGACTGAATGTGAAGCCCGCCAGCATGATGATTGCCCCGCTGATATACGGCAGGCTTGGATTGATGATCAAAACTAACCCGCCCAGAATCGGCCCGACAATGCTCCCCAGGCTGACAAGGAGTTGCTCAACCCCATCGCAATTCTCTGGGGAACGGTGGCGTGGCGAGAAGTCGGGGTTGTAAGCGCCGAGACCTGTAGAGCAACGATCAGGGTGAAGAATCTCAAGAGTTCAATTGAATATGTTATTGTTCGACCACTTTTGCCGGAACGATAAGTGTGCCCGCCTTTTCGAATTCGAGAGTGAGATTAACCGTATCACCTACCTGTGGTTTCATCGTTGGTTTCATAAGCATAATATGGAAGCCGCCTGATTTGAGTTCTACGGATTCCCCGGCGGGGATATCGATACTTGTCACCTCGACCATTTGCATGAGATCGCCATCCATTCTGGTTTCATGGATTGACGCATCTGCGAGGTCGACAGATACTCTTAATAAGCGGTCGTCAGTGCTTGATGTGTTTTTAATAATCATAAATGCGGCCAGGTTGATGTCCATTTGCATATCATCCATGCTCTCGGCCGTTGACAGGCCAATCGGTACAGGCACACGTGCCTGGTAGATCTCGATTCCGTTTTGGGATACATCGGGTTGCACTACAGGGGAAGCGATTGAACCGCATGCCGCTAGAAGTGTGAACAGAATAAATAAAGGGGGAAGTGTTTTTTTCATGAGTAGCTCTATTTGCTCGAAAGTAACTTTGTACGGATCATATGTATCTCCATTAGGATCTACACACATTGCGAAAAGATACCGAAAATAAGGGGGGGGCGCGCGCAGCACGCCCCCCTTATTTTCGGGCTTCCTCCGTGTCTTTGCGTAAGTCCTGTCCTTATTATTCTACTGAATGTTGAAGTTGGTGTACAGGTGCTCCGAGTCGGAGAAATAAGGGCAGGAAAGCATTCGAAGGGAGCGTCCCTGTAAGTCGGTAATTACTCCTCAGACACAGTCGGGAAATGGATGACAATTCTTAACCCTTGACCGGGCTTACTTGCTGCCCAGATGTTGCCTTTATGCATCTCTACAATAGATTTTGCAATCGCCAGTCCCAGGCCGGAGCCACCGTCATCCCGGTGGCGGGCTGAATCAGTGCGATAGAAGCGCTCGAAGATACGGTTGGCATCTTCGCCTGCGATTCCTGGTCCGCTATCCTGGATGGAAAGTTGGACGCCATCATCCACGTTTTGGGCCGAAAGGTTGATCTGGCCGCCATCCGGGGTATGACGCAAGGCGTTTTCGAGGATATTGGTCAACACCTGGGTTATGCGTCCGGGATCGATTTTAAGCATTGGAAGTTCAGTCGCAATATCCGATTGGATTTTTACGTTCTTCTGGTTGGCTAAATGTTGATAAGTCGCTTGAATATCGCTGAGCAATTTCTGTGGCGATACTTCCTGCCGATTGATGCTGAGTTCACCGGCATCCGCCAGGGACAGAGTACGCAGGTCATCTACAAGATGCTCCAGCCGTTCGGCTTCATCACGGATGATCTCGAAATTCTCTCTGGTGGGTGGTAATACGCCGTCATGGACAGCTTCGGCATGACCGAGGATCAAACTCAAGGGGGTGCGCAACTCGTGGGCGATGTCCGCGGTCATCTGCTTGCGGGCATTGGCAGAGCGCGCCAGGTCGGCGCTCATTTTGTTGAAGGATGCCGCCAGTTCACCCATCTCGTCCTTGGAACGGACGGTAACCTGCCTGCCCAACTCTCCATCCGCGACCGCATGCGTTGCATCGGTCAATTCTCGGATAGGGCGGGTGAGTGTCCGCGAGAGGAAGATTCCCAGCAGCAGAGCCACCAGGGAAGCGCCTACGGCGCTATATACCAGCATCAAGTTGGTACGTTGGATGAATTCCTCCTCACGTGGGTTCCGTTCAAAGGGAACGCGCCCCCTGACAAGTATGCCGACGGTCTTTCCATCCACATCAATGGGGATGCCCTGATCAAGCTCAAATTTCTGAACCTGCTGGCCGGGATGATAGCCAGGTCCGGCAAAAATTACCAGGCCGCTTTCATCAGCGAGGGTGAAGAAGGACTCTCGCGGTGGCCCGCCCTCCGGCATCTGTGGAACGGTCTCCATTATTATCGTCTTACCCACACCCTCCCATGATCCTTGCGCGCTATAGTAATCCGCAAGTGTTTGGACCAGGTCTGCCCCGCGCCGATCCTGAACAAAACGAGAAAATTCCGTGCCTGTGTTCCAAAGCGCCAGCAATACGATCAGAACGATGCTGACGAGAGCAATGCCTAAAAAGGCGAGAATCATCTTGAACGTGATCGAACGCATCGATTACTCTCTCCTGAAACGGTATCCAACACCGTAGACGGTTTCAATGTAATGCGGCGAGCGCGGATCCGTTTCGATCTTGGCGCGCAGGTTCTTGATATGCGTGTCGATTGTGCGCTCGTAGCCTTCGTAGCGGACTCCCTGGATGATATCGAGCAGGTCGAGGCGCGAATAGACGTGACCGGGAGTGTTCATTAGCGCGGCCAGCAGATCGAACTCCGAAAGCGTCAGGTCGACCGATCGGTCTGCTACCGTTACCTCGCGCGTATCCCGGTCGAGAGTGATATCTGCCACCTGTAAGACTTTGCCCTGTGGTTCGGTTTTGCCAGCCCGGCGCAATACAGCCCGGACGCGCGCCACCAGTTCGCGCGGCCTGAAGGGCTTGGTGAGGTAATCGTCCGCGCCTAACTCCAGACCGATGACGCGCTCATCATCGTCCACGCGCGCGGTCAGCAGGATGATGGGGGTATCCAACTCCTTGCGATGCTCCCGCATAAACCCATACCCGTCCATTTCGGGCATCATGATATCGAGGATGATCAGGTCGGGTTTTTCACGACTGGCAATCGGGAGAGCGTCCACCCCGTTGTTAGCGGAGACCACGCGGTAGCCTTCCTGGGTGAGATAGCTCTCGACTAGAGAGACCAGGCGTTTTTCGTCGTCTACGACCATAATTGTTTTTGACATAATTTTCATCTTCCTGTATTTCAGTATATCAAGTTGAGCACAGATTTTTTATCTTGCAGGACATACGCAGCTGAATGTAGGCGCTATCTACTTTGAGAGTGGTCTCTGCGACCGACTGTTCGGCGATTACGATGGCGTACGGGGAGGTCAACTCAGCCAGGCCACGCTGGGCCTGTTTGTATTCGAGTTCCTGTGAGGTGTTATCCAGCTCGGCCAGCAACTGCCCGGCATCGACCTCATCCCTAACGCTCACGTACATATCCTCCACCTGTCCGTTAGTATCGAACCCAAACGAGGCCTCGGATGCGACGGACAGCGTGCCGGAGCCGCAGGCATAGATGACAAGATCGCCCCCTGCGCATGGTAGTAGTTTGTAAGCCCGGTTCGTCCGTTTGTTCGGCTGGCGTGTAGAAGAAACGATAGTATGCGAATCCGCCGGCGCTGGCCAAAACAACTACAGATAGAATGACCCACCAGGCACGCCTGGAGACTTTGGATAAGAACAAAGGCCGTTTAATTTTGGACATTGAAACTTCTTTTTGCAAAGAAATTAGATTGTTTCGTTCACAAGTATATTGAGAGAATGTAAAGAAATAGCGATAAAATTGTGAAGAAGTTGTGGGGAATCACAAAAAAATCCGCCAAAGCTGGCGGATTTCATACAAATAGGACTTACGTAGTTTGAAAAAGGTTACCGGAAAGTGAGGGGTATTCTCATTTAGCTGTGTAAGTCCTGACCAAAAAACGATTTAGGATGTTTATGAAGTAGCCTTAGTTGTTCAACTTTTAGGCCGTTCCCCAAAATACTGGTAATAGTTCACTTCAATCGAGCCGTTATACAATTTGCGAACCTTATCCGGTTTTGCACGCTTGAAATAATCAGGGAACTTCTTGTCGGCTGTCAGGATATACACAGACCAGCCTAGTTTCTTCTTAAAAGTTTTATGGATGGAAATGTAAACATTATTAAGCTCTCGCAATTCCCCGAGTTTGATACCGTAAGGCGGGTTTGAGATAACAATTCCATACTGTTGATCGATCCACAGATCCTTGATGTCTTTTTGTTCGAATGCAATATTGACCTCAACCCCTGCCCGCTTCGCATTGGCTGTGCTGGCCGTAATCATGGCCGGGTCAATATCATAGCCGTAGAGTTGCAACTCTGCATCCTTATCGATGGCTGCCCTGGCGTGCCTTCTGGCATCATTCCAGACGTTTTTCGGTATAGACGGCCAGCGCTCGGACGCGAATTTCCGATTCAGCCCCGGCGCGATATTCCTGCCGATTAGCGCTGCTTCAATAAGAATGGTCCCCGAGCCGCACATCGGGTCGATCAGCAGCCGGTCTTTGTTCCAAAAGCTGAGTTGGACAAGTGCCGCCGCCAGCGTCTCTTTCAGCGCGGCTTCCCCGGCCTGTAAACGATAGCCTCTTTTGTTCAGCCCCGAACCGGACGTGTCGATCGTCAAGGTAGCGATATCCTTGAGCATTGCAACTTGTATGGTAAACTCCGGCCCCGTCTCTTCGAACCAATCGGTTTTGTATTTCTCTTTGAGCCGTTCCACCACAGCCTTTTTGACAATAGACTGACAGGCCCTCACGCTGCCTAAAGTTGACTTGACAGATTTCCCCGTTACGGTGAACTGTCCTTCCTTCGTGATCCATTCTTCCCAGGGCAGGGCTTTGGTGTTCTCGAACAACTCATCGAACGTGACTGCCTTGAACTCCCCGATTTTCAACAGCACGCGGTCTGCGCATCTGAGCCACAAGTTTGCTCTAGGGATGTCTTCCGGCGTCGCTTCGAACTCGACCTTCCCATTTGCTACCGTTAAATTGTCAAATCCCAACGCCTGAAGCTCCCGCTTGACGATCGCTTCCAGCCCGAAGGAGAAGATAGCCATCAAAATGATCTTATTCATAGGTCACTATTGTAACTTGATAGATACTGTTTCCCACACAAATATCTTAAATGAAAATCACAGAGTTTCTCTAC
>JBAVJG010000674.1:0-1797 GCA_049687655.1 Anaerolineales bacterium
AGGATACCAGAGGGCGGCGCTTGCTCGGCTTCGTTGAGTTCGTAAACAGTGACATACATGGCGGCAATGGGATTACTGGTATGGTAAATTGCCACACCCAGGTCCTGGAAGATGTGGGCGGCTTTAAGATTGACCTGCGGTTCCCGCGAACTGCCCAGGCGACTGCCCCACAGGCGGTGGATGGTTTGCCGGAGGATGCCTGCCAGCAGACCGACTACATAACCGCCCTGGCTCGTCGGCACGTTTCTGCCCAGATAAGCCAATGCTGCCCGGAAGTGATCTATGCTTTCATCAATATGCCCTATACTCAAATAGGCGTAGCCAATCTTCTGCTCCCAATCGGCCAAAACCAGTTTGTCGGTGATGTGCAATTCTTTTTTATTCAATTCGAGAGCTTCGGACAGGAAAGTGATAACCTCTTGGTTTGCGCCCAGGCCGGCGGCTTGTTCCCCCGCCTTTCCAAGGTATTCAATGGTTTTTGACGTGTTCTCCGCCTGCCTCCAGTGATGGACGAGCAATGGATAGAAGGATGACATTTCTTCCGTATGCGTATGTTCGAACCATTCTGCGACAACGCGATGCAGTTCCCGCCTTTGGGCGAAGAGCAGCAAATTATAGGTCACTTCTTGTGTGATGATATGTTTGAATATGTAAGCAAGGTCTGGCTCGGGGGTTTCGAGAGGGGTAATATCCAAAGTTTGCAAATGGCTGAGATATTCAGGTAGCTTTGGTTTATCCGAGTCGACCGGGTGAACATCGCGCAGAATACGCAAGGCGAAAATCCTGCCAATTACGCTGGCAACTTTTAACAGCAATTGCTCTTGCGCGGGCAGCGTGTCAATGCGGCTGATGATGACACCGTCCAAAGTGTCCGGGAAATTCACTTCGCGCAGGTCACCGGCGTCCGGCGTGAGACGGCACTCGCCATCTGCAATGGTGATCAGACCGTTATCGCGTAAAGCGTAAGCCAGTTCCTCGCTAAAGAAGGGGTGACCCTCTGCCCGCTCACGGATGAAGCGGGTAACTTCCTGGGGCAAGCTGTCGACACCCAAACGGTAGCAGATCAAAGTCTCGATTTCCGAAGCGGGTAATGATTCCAAAGATAGTTTTTGTATTTTTGGGCGTGCCAGCATACGTGCCAGATCCGGTTGTACAGGATCATGAACCGGGCGCATCACTGTCACGATCAAAAGCGAGGGCACATCCCGGCTGACTAAGCGCAGCAAAACCCATGAAGCTGAATCCAGCCAGTGGGCGTCTTCCATGATCAACAAATGGGGCCTGTTTGCCGTGACGTGCTTGAACAAAGCGATACACAGATCGTGGGTCTGGTTAGCGCGCACTTCCCCGCTTAATTGGGCGGTAAATTCGTTATCCGGGAAGTGGAACGGCAAAACAACGTTCAATAAGGGCGCCATGGGTGCCAGAGACGAATCCACCTTTGTCAAGTATGAAATAATCTGTTCTTGTGCGGCTTCGGTCTCTCTCGGGCTGGCGTTCTCACTCAAGCCTTCCAACTCAAAAAAATGGGTAAAGACGGATCGCCATGCCAGGTAGGGGGTTGATTTCTCGATAGCTTCTCCCGAGCCTATCCAGTAGGGCGTTCCTCCCGATTTCGCTACTTCCACCAGGTCGGCAACCAGCCGGGATTTTCCGATACCGGCTTCTCCCTGGATGAAAATGAGAGGCAGATCCCCTCCATTTCGTAAGGTTTCCAATTGTTGGGATAAATACTCTCTTTCTTTTTGGCGGCCAAAGATGGTTGTTTGCGCGTGTTTTTGCAGCACGTCGGTAACC
>JBAVJG010000675.1:0-2253 GCA_049687655.1 Anaerolineales bacterium
GCGTTATAAAGATTTGGCGATGCGCTTTGTTCAGAACTTTGCCAAGTTCGAAGAGGGTACACCACGGGAGGTTGTGGAGGCAGGACCGAAGGTTTAGTTTTAGATTGATTTATGCAGGACTTACACAAAAATACGGAGAAAGCCCGAAAATAAGGGGGCGTGCAGCGCACGCCCCCTTATTTTCGGTATCTTTTCGCCATGTGCGTAAGACCTGATTAATTATCTGCTGCTGTTTTTCCTTCTGAAGAACCATACCAGGAATAACCCTAGGAAAATAAGCAATATTCCTGCACAGGGCAGGAAGTAGTTTCTGCTAGCAGATTGGCCTTGCGCTTCCACTTCATTTTCTTTCACAATGGGTGTATTGGTGGACGTTCCTGGTTCCCTTGTAGCGGAACTTGGTTCGGTTGAGAACGTTACTGTCCCTGTGGCCGTTGGTTGGGTGGGGGAGACTGTCCAGGTGGGGATGAGCGTATTGGTGGGTGCGATTTGTCCCGGGAGGTTTTCGTTTCCTGCGATGGGGGAAAATTGTGCCACTGGGGTGGACTTGGGCGGCCAGGCCAGTTGGATGGCCGCATCCATTTGTACCAAACCTGCACCTGTGTATTCGTCCCAGCCCGCGAATTCAATGTCCAACGCAGTTGTCTCCATTTGAGATTCGATCACGTCCGGGGAGGCATTGCCTGCGACCCCCTTCAAAATGGCAGCCAATCCTGAGACATAGCCAGTTGACATAGACGAGCCGCTTTTATAATCATAGCCACCAACAATTGTGGAAAAGATCAACGTGCCTGGAGCAGCTATGTCAATTTCAGGACCGTAGTTGGAGCCATCCCAGTTATTTGTGCTGTTCGTTTTAGCGACCGCGATTACATTTGGATAGCGTGCTGGATACAAGACAAAGTTGCTGCCTGTGTTCCCGGCGGCCGCAACAACAACTGCGCCCTGGCTATGGGCATAATTGATCGTATCTGCCAGAGCTGACGACGGGCCTGTGCCACCCAGACTCATGTTTATGACCTGAGCGCCGTGGTCGACGGCCCAAATCACGCCAAGCGCTGTGTTCGCATAGGTTCCTCCACCAGAACTGTTCAACACTTTGACGGGCATGATGTGCGCTCCCCAGGAAACGCCAGCAACACCCGTTCCATTGTTGCTGGAGGCGGCTGCGATGCCGGCCACATGCGTGCCATGACCATTGTCATCCTGTGCAGAGGCATCGTTGTTGACAAAATCATAACCGGGGACCAGCTTGCCAGCCAGGTCGATGTGACCGTAGTCCACACCGGTGTCAACGATGGCGATGGTTACCGTTGTGGAACCAGTTGTCAGGTCCCAGCCTTGAGGCGCGCGGATGTTGATAAGTCCGTACTGGATTCCCCAACTCGGGTCGTTTGGGATGGTGTCCGCTGCCTGGAGCAAGAAATTGGGTTCGACATACATGACGCCGGGACAGGCGAGGATGTGGTGATAAGTCTGGCCGAGATCGCCGGACCCAATTCTGAGAACTAATGAATTTAATTCTGCGATTTCACTCAGGATTTGAACATCGACACCCCCCAGACATTCGTGGATTCGGGTTGCTCGGATCGTTGGCTTGAAGCGGACGATCAGTTCGTCAGCTGCATATGCTCCAGTTGTGAAAATGCCTGGCAATGGCCTGGGTATTGAAGTAGGGGTGGAGCTAACGCTTGTTGGAAGATGTGTCTCAGAAGTGAGCGACCCATCGGTTGATAAAGCTGTGATAGGTGTAAGAGATGGAGTAATGAACCGTAGATCAGGGGTTTCAGTCTGGTCAATATCTTCTGAGTCGAGGATTGTAGGTGAAGGTGTTTCGGAGATTTGCAAGGTTGAACTGGTAACAACAGCTGTCCCTGGACTCCAAAGCAGGAATATAGGGAACAGGATTGCCAGAACGGTTATTAATTTTTGCTTGTGAATTCTGTTCGGCATTTTGAACGTCAATCTCACCTGAGAACTCAGACAAACTATAAAGGAGTTGTGCAGTTGAATAGGAGTAGCCCAAAAATAAGGGGGGCGGGAATTTGCCCCCTTATTTTTGGGTCCTTTCGCGAACTGTGTAAGCTCTACTATACATGAATGCCACTTCCCGAACAAGGGCAACCAAAGTTCAGTACTGGTAACCAATTCTTATCAATCGATGTGCCAAAGCGCATGTACTACATAGTAAAATGATAAAAACACGATTTTAGCAAAGGAGAGTACCCATGGCAGATGTGATCGATTATCAAA
>JBAVJG010000676.1:0-38135 GCA_049687655.1 Anaerolineales bacterium
TATGAAGTGCTGTATGCAATGAAGAATCTGGATATGGGCGCTTCAACCTGCGTGGGCATTGGCGGAGATCCGGTTAACGGCACCAGCTTCATCGATGTGCTGGAGATGTTCGAACACGACCCGCAGACCGAGAAAGTCATCATGATCGGTGAGATTGGCGGCACGGATGAAGAAAAGGCCGCCGAATATATCGCAGCCAAGATGACCAAGCCAGTGGCCAGCTTCATTGCCGGGCAGACCGCACCTCCCGGGAAACGCATGGGGCACGCAGGCGCGATCATCGAAGGCGGAGCAGGTACAGCCGCAGACAAGATCGCCGCGCTCGAAGATGCCGGTGTGCGTGTGGCGAAACATCCGGAGGAGATACCTACCCTTCTAAAGTAATCAAAATAGTCTGACATGTCGGACTTGTCAGACCTTTAGATTTAAACGTATGAGCCGCCCTCTACAGCCAGAGGGCGGCTCTACGGTTATAATCGGTGCAACTTATTATATTAGTGCGAGTCGATGTACTTGACCGCACCGCCGACAGTCGTGATAGTCTGGGCGTCTTCGTCCGAGATCTCCGCGCCGAACTTGTCCTCGAAAGCCATGATCAGCTCAACAAGGTCGAGCGAATCGGCTTCCAGGTCATCGCGGAAACTGGCTTCCATCGTCACCTTGCCCTCGTCCACACCGAGCAAATCTATGATAATGGCCTTTACATCAGCATACGTATCAGACATATGATCCTCCTGAATTGATTTCTACAGTTTTGGCTGGCCTATTGTAATCCTAATGACAGGTGTGTCAAGCAAGCTAACCATACAAAGACAGGAACACTACCCTATGCCAAAAGTTTCGCCCAAAGCCGCCCCAATAGAAAAGAGAAAAGCCGACCACATCAAGATCAACCTGGAACAGGACGTCCGTTCCGCGTTGACCACCGGCCTCGAAAATTATCACTTCGTCCACAAAGCTTTACCCGAATTGGACCTGGAACGCATCGACACGCGCCTGAGCCTGTTCGGTACACAATTGGCCGCTCCCATCCTGATCAGTTCTATGACCGGCGGGACGGAGGAAGCCGGCCAGATCAACCAGCGACTGGCCGAAGCCGCGCAGGAGGTCGGCGTGGCCATGGGAGTCGGAAGCCAGCGTGCCGCACTCGAACATCCCGAACAGATACCCACCTTTGCCATCACGCGCAAAGTTGCGCCGGACATATTGCTGTTCGCCAACCTGGGAGCCGTACAACTCAACTACGGCTACGGCCTGGACGAATGCCGCCGTGCCGTTGACATGATCCAGGCCAACGCGCTCATCCTGCACCTGAACCCCCTGCAGGAAGCCGTTCAGGATGCAGGAGATACCAACTTTGCGGGGCTAGCCAAGAAGATAGAAGAAGTTTGCAAAAAGCTGGAAGTTCCAGTGATTGCCAAAGAAGTCGGCTGGGGCATCTCGGGGCGGACAGCCAAACTGCTGGCCAAGTGCGGCGTCTCCGCCATCGACGTAGCCGGCGCAGGCGGGACAAGCTGGTCGCAGGTTGAGATGCACCGCGCCCCGGACGAGTTCACCCGCAAGCTGGCCGCCACCTTCATCGGTTGGGGCATTCCTACCGCCGAGTCAATTTTGAACGTCAAACGCGCGCTCCCCGAGATGACAATCTTCGCCAGCGGCGGCATCAAAGACGGCCTCGATATAGCCAAGTGCATTGCGCTGGGCGCTACGCTGGGCGGGATGGCCGGGCAGTTCCTGAAAGCGGCGGCGGTTTCTACCGAGAAAGTTGTTGAGACGATGAAACTGACGAAGAAGCAGATTGAAGTGACAATGTTCACCTGCGGAGCAACCACACCGGATGAACTGCGGAAAGACAGGTTGAAAATTGTATAATCTACATACGAAGCGGTCTACATTAATTGTTCTTGATTGTTTAGAATAAACCAATGAGATCGGTCAAAAGCGTTCTAAAATTTCTAACTACCCTTTTTGTTGTGGCGTTGAGTATCTTTCTTATCTTGATAGTTTTGGGCGATCAATCAAACGGATTTCAACCATTACTGACACCAACAGAGACGCCGGAAGTCGGCTTCGTCCTGCAAATCCCACAGAAGGCGCTGTGGAAAAATTATGTCACCGTTTCAGCCGAAGAGGCACCGGGAACCGTCTGTACTCTGCTCTACATCCCGCCTTCTGGCGATACGCAAGAAATGTCCAGCGTGGCCGATGAGAATGGACAATGTACCTGGAGATGGAAGGTCGATGAGTCCCAGGGCAAAGGCAATGGTAGACTCATCATCACCATCGATGGCAAGAGCGAGACACATTTTTTTGAGATACGGTCCAGTTTCTAAAATATGACAGGAAGGCTCATTAAAAACTGTAATCTGTTTTTGTCATTGATGCTTCCGGTGTTCTTCCTGCTATCGGCTTGTACATCTTTGTTCCGGCCAACTCAGGAAAATAATTCCCCCACACCATCACCTACACCTGAAAAGCAAATTTCATGCGCAGCTGAAAACTGGCTCATTGCGATTACCGCAGTTGATCAAATAAAATTGGACGACGGCACAAAATTAGTCTTTGCAAGAATAGGGATCGAAAACAACGACGTATTTTGGGGAAGCGTATTTGGTCCCCGCACGCCAAATGAAAATAAAAGACAGAAAAGCGTAATTCTCTCAACTCAGGATGGCACGAAGTATGAGTATTTAGATGAAAAATCTTTGCCCCCTTCCGAACAAACAGGGGATTCATATCGCGCTATGTACCGAGTTACGGGGCAGATAGAAACTCCGCTCTTGCCTCCCGGATTTGTCACGCTCGGCAAAGCAAAAAACAGAGAACCCAGTTATTACAATTTTGCCTTCCAGATTCCGGGATCCCAAATTCCCAATACGATCGCCATAAACGATATGCAAGTCAATTGCATCCAGCCTCACCTTGTGGGAGAAAACGGCATTCCAGTTTACCGTGAGAAGACGATACAGTTGCCAATCAAAACATACAATCTCGAGACGGATATCACCGAAATCCGTGATGCGCCATCTGCCCGGAGATACCCAAATCTGGTAGGCGCTGAACTGATTTCGCCAGATTGGAAAGAGACCATTTTCATCACAGATGTAACACGGGATGGAAAAGAAATAACTGTTGTTTTCGACTTTACCAATTTCTCATCGCATGAGATATCGCCATCTTTCAATGGTTATATTATGGGCAGCAACCGATTATTTATATGCCAGAACGATTGTGAACAACGACCATCTTATGAAGCGGTCAAACCCGGCCAAACGGCTCAGGAACTTACCTGGACTTTTTTAGTCCCCGAGCACGAAACCAGCCTGACCTTCGTTTATGTTTACGGTGGCAACGTTGACCTAAATGAAGTCTACAGAATCAACCTCGAATAGATATCGATCGATTGGCCATAGATTACACGTCAAATAGATAACAAACCTGATAGAATCGCTCGCATGGGTACTCCCATCAAAGCCATCATCTTCGATTTCGGCGGCGTGCTGCTGGATTGGGATCCCCGCAACCTGTACCAACACTACTTCCCCAACCAGCCGCAGGCCATGGAAAACTTCCTGTCAGAGATCAACTTTCACGATTGGAATGCGCAACAGGATAAAGGTCGCTCATTTTCTGAGGCCATTGCAGTGCACTCCGCAAAATTCCCCTACTATGCTCATCTTATCCAGGCATATTACGATCACTGGGATGACTCTGTCACCGGCCCAATACCCGGCACGGTGGACATCCTACGCAAACTCAAACAAAAAGGGTATCCGTTATATGGATTGAGCAACTGGTCAGCCGAGACATTTCCACGTGCGAGACACAAGTATCCCTTCTTCGATTTGTTCGATGACATCATTCTTTCCGGCGACGTCAAGCTTATCAAACCGGATCCGGCTATCTTCAACCTGTTGCTGAACAAAATCAGATTCTCGGCTCCCGAATGCCTCCTGATTGACGACTCCCCGACCAATATTGATACTGCAAAGAAGCTGGGCTTCGCCACAGTCCACTTTACCTCTCCGGAACAATTGCAAATAGAACTGCTAAGATTGAAGCTTTTATAACCTCGTACAACAGGGATTGGAGAACCAATCATGAGCCTGAAAACATATATACAAACCATGCGCCCAACAATAGAAGCTGAACTCCAGCGTCAAATTTCCCGGCTGGATGAACCGCATACACGCCCCTTCTACGATATGCTCGCCTACCATATGGGCTGGGAAGGTGAAGGCGCAGGATCGGAAGCAACCGGGAAGCGAATCCGTCCGTTGATGGTTTTGCTTACGACAGCAGCCTGTGAAACAGAGTGGTTACACGCAATACCGGCAGCGGCAGCGGTGGAATTGGTCCACAATTTCTCCCTTGTGCATGATGACATTCAGGACAACTCTGACAAGCGGCGTGGACGCATGACTACATGGAAAATATGGGGCATGCCCATGGCGATCAATGTCGGCGATGCCCTTTTCGTGCTGTCCAACCAGGCCATTATGGATTTGATTGAACATTATCCGGCCGAGATCGTCGTAAAAGCAGCCACGGTATTACATGATACCTGTCTCGACCTGACGCGCGGTCAGTTCTTGGATATGTTATATGAGGAGCGGAACGATTTAGGGGTAGAAGATTACTGGCCAATGATCGCCGGGAAAACTGCTGCCCTGCTCTCCGCGTGTTGCTACATCGGGTCCATCTTAGGTGGCGCAGACGAAAGCAAGCAGGACGCCTACCGATCCTTTGGTTACGCAGTAGGTCTGGCCTTTCAGGTACAGGATGATATCCTGGGTATTTGGGGCAACGAGGCGATCACTGGCAAGTCGGCCGCCAGCGATTTGCTAGAAGGCAAAAAGTCTTTACCGGTTTTACACGGCCTTAGTCAGGACGGCAAGTTTGCAGAACGCTGGGCGCAAGGTCCCATCCAGCCAGACGAAGTTGAGGAACTGGCGAATTTGCTTGCCAATGAAGGTTCTTACGAGTTCACGCATGGCATGTCAAGGCAGATGACCACTCTGGCATTAGACAGCCTACGCGAGGCCGATCCGCAAGGCGAAGCCGGTGAGGCACTTATGGAGCTGGCGAACAAGTTGATTAAACGGGAGCAGTAACCGGATAGGTCCGATGCGGATTCCCATTTAGGGTTGAAATTTATTTAATTCTTCCAAACCTTTTTGTACAAAGGCTGAATGTAATTGCATGTACTCATTGGCAGATTCCGCTCCATCAATGTTTCCGTCTATGAAATCTTGTTGAGATGAAACAACCAGTCTGAGTTCTTCCGCTGCCATTAGGAAATATTCATGTGCGCTTTCAGCTTGAACAGGAACAGGATTAATGGCTTCGATTTTATCGGCACCTTCAATAAGAGCATCAAAAGTTTTATTAACACGCTCCAACCAATCTTCATTCGTCATGTAGCCAGTTCGAGCTTTAGCCAGTACGAACAACTGATCCATCTCTGCACTCGTTTGTGATAAATCATCCAAGATAAAGTATATCTTGTTTAAATATGCGTCTAATTGTGGAGAGGCAGTTGGTTTTGATGTCTTAGCAAGGTCAGGTTCACTGATCGCAGGTAATGGAATAACAGTATTTGTGGGCGTCACAGTAGGTATCGGCTCAGGCGTAACCGCAGAGCAAGCAGCAAAAAAAACAATCAGCATTAAAAGGGACAACTTTTTCATAGAGTGACTAAATAGCTCCTTATGCAATTATGAGGTAGGAACGTGTATTATAGCTTATTGCAGGTATTTGAGCTGCTTCTTAATTGTCTTCTTAGGACTTACGAAGTCTGCAAAAGGTGCCGGATATGGGGGGTGAAGACGCGATCCTATGGAACTATTCTAGTTGTGAGTTTGATAAGCACCCTTGCCCGTTAGCTTTTCAACGTTTACAATAGGGCACTAGCTTAGGCGGTTTTGTACTAAAATGCTCTCTTTAACATGCGGGTGTCGCCAAGTGGTAAGGCAGTAGCTTCCCAAGCTACCATTCGTCGGTTCGAATCCGATCACCCGCTCATATCAACACTTACACGGTTTCAAAAGAAACCGTGTTTTTGCTTAATTACTCTTTTGCAAGTTTATTGCAAGGGTGCTGTTATGGAAGTATTAAAACCCTGCAAGTAAAATCAAAACCGGAGAAACAACTTATGCCAAATGATTCTACAATCCTATACGTTGAAGACAACCTTGACAACCGGACACTCGTGAGAAGGATATTGATGGCCGAAGGATATAACCTCCTGGAAGCAGTCAATGCCTCACAAGCCCTTGAGATTCTAGAAAATACACAACCCGATTTGATATTGATGGATATTAATATGCCAGATATGGACGGCTACTCTTTGACAGCACAGATTAAGGGAACTCCCAAGCTGCAGTCGATTCCCATTGTTGCTCTGACAGCCAATGTAATGCGTGGAGATCGTGAACGCTCACTGGAAGCTGGATGTGATGGCTATATTCAAAAACCTATCGATATTGACATTCTCTCTGAACAAATAGAGCGTTTTTTGAGGAGCTGAGATGGCGAACGCAGAATCAAATACCACGGATACTCAGACCAAAAAGGTCGCAATTCCAAAAGACACAACTGTTCTGGTTGTAGAGGATAATGTTTCCAACTTTGTGCTAATCGCGCGCATGTTGGGATATTTGGGAATCCATTGTGAGTGGAAAACATCCGGGTATGAGGTTGTCGAATATGCTGATACTCTTCCTCGACTTGACCTTATCTTGATGGACATCCGTCTCCCCTATGAAGATGGGTATGGAGCGTTGAAAAAAATCAGGGCATCTGACCATCTAAAATCCATACCCATTGTGGCCGTAACCGCAGAGGCCAGCGATGAGCAAATTGCAAAGGCACGCTCAGCCGGATTTGACGGGTTTCTTGGCAAGCCCCTCGATCCTGATCGTTTTCCCGAACAAATCCGTAGGATATTGGGTGGTGATCCTGTATGGGAATTGAGCTGATCAAACATGCCAACGAATATTATTTCTTCTACCTTAACAACCCTGGCAAACGCCTTAGAAAGCCTCCCATTTCCAACATTAACATTCCAAGTTGAAAATGGGAGTTGTAAACTCTTAGGCGTATCAAATCTTAACACAGATAATTTGGAAGGTGAATTACCAAAAAAACTCGCAATTACACCAGACCAAATTAAATGGATAAGCATGGGGGACGAAACGATATTCAGTGTGGCAGACAGCACAACGCCCATTCCAGAATTGTTCCAATTGGCAACAAAATTAGGATTCGATAAGGTCGCATTTTTCCCTATCGTAGCTCAAACCCAAACTCAGGGAATCGTGATTGTGGGCAGTTACGAGGAACACTCTCTAAAAAGAGCGACGCTGAAACCATTAGCCAGTTTAAATCAAATGGCCCACACGATCTTAGAACAAGCCGGGCTTATTGAAAAAGCAAAAAAAAACATCGCGGAATCAGAGACCCTAACTGCCATTACTAATGGTATTAAAACTCCATGGGACACCATTGCCTTCTTTGAAACATTACACGATGTCATTAGACAAGCAATTGGTGATTATGTCTTCGTCGGAGCGCTTTACGATGAAAAAACTGCCTCAGTAAACATTCCATACTTGTACGAAGGTGGGAAGGTGCGATCCGTCGAGGCCTTTCCGATGGGTGAAGGTTTAACATCCATTCTGCTCCGTACAAAAAAACCACTCTTCTTAAATAACAATTTTCAAGAACAAGCCGAAGCGCTGGGTGCAAAAATAGATGGGAGACCTGCAAGGTCTTGGATGGGAGTGCCGATGCTTGCTGACAATCAAGCCATTGGCGCCCTCATCGTTCAAGATCTTGAAATAGAAAAAGCGTTCACACAAGAACAATTGGATCTCTTGGTCAACCTAGCCAGCCAGGTTGCTAAAATCATCTTCAACGCGCGACTTCTGGATGATAGCCGCGGTCAAATCGACAAGATCCAGACAGCGGCAGAAATTGCCCGCGATATCAGCAGCGCGCTTAATCTCGACGAGTTATTGCTCAAAGCAGTTAACTTGATTCACGAACGATTCAACTTCTATCACGCCTCCATATTCCTGATCGACTCAAGCGGAAAGAATGCAGTAATCCGAGAGGCAACCGGTGATGCCGGAGCGCAATTGAAACGCGTCGGGCATAAACTTTCAGTCGGCTCAAAGTCAATCGTAGGCTATGTATCTGGACAAGGAGATCCCCTGGTTGTCAATGACATAACCAAAGATGCCACCCACCTGCCTAATCCGATGCTGCCTGACACAAGAGCAGAGGCTGCTATTCCCTTAAAAATTGGCGACCGAATCCTGGGTGTGTTAGATGTGCAAAGTACGGTTCCGTATTCTTTTAGCCCAAACGATATTAATACATTCCAAACTCTGGCTGACCAATTGGCAATTGCCGTCAATAACACTGAATTATTTGCTGAAACCCAGGAACATCTTTCGCAGCATCGTTTGCTACATCACATTACAACCTCCGCGGCTTCCGGAACCACATTGGAAGAAGCCCTCACTAGCGCAGTGGAAGGCTTGCAGGTAACTCTAGGAGGCGACCGCGTGGCTATCCTGCTTGCAGACGAAGACCGCAAAAATCTGGTAGTCAAGGCCTGGGTCGGTTACTCGGAAGAGGCGAGCGATTTGACTATCCCATTCGGATCCGGAATCACTGGATGGGTGGCAGCTCATCGAAAACCTCTACGAATTAATGACATTTCACAGGATACCCGCTACATACAGGTTAGTTCGAATTCTCGATCTGAACTAGCGATCCCACTTATCTTTCGAAACGATATCCTGGGAGTCCTGAACGTGGAGAGCGAGAAAATCGGCGCTTACAACGAAAACGATGAAGAAATGCTGGGCACATTAGCAGGCAGTTTTGCCGCTATTATTGCCAACGCTCGGCTAGTTGATCAAATACGCAAACAAGCAGAACGCGAACGATTACTTCATGAAATCAGCAGTAAGATACGCCGTTCTACCGATATGCAAACAATACTCAATACAACTATCAATGAAATAAGCCGTGTCACGGGTGTCCGGAAAGCGCATATATCAATTGGTAGTGAAAAAAGTAAAACACATTCAACCTCGGCATTGCCAGTAGCCACCAAGGAAGATTGATTTTTTAAAGTGGATTTGTAAGAGAATTTGGAGTAATCATGATATTGTTGAGATCAATAAACACCCGTTGGACAGTATTTGGATTCTTGTTTGGGTGTCTATTTCCAGTAACTGCAACTATTCTTGAGTTGCTCTTGCTCGATTCGACTATCTCGTGGGAAAACTTTATTTTTGTTCAAAAAAACAATCCGGTAATATGGATTGTAAATCTTGCACCCTTTGTACTTGGAGGTGCTTTCAACCTGGTTGGATATCGAGAACATAAATTACAAGAAGCAAATAAAACGTTAGATACGGCAATACTACAGTTAACCGAATTGCGCAGTGATTTGGAAAATAGGGTGGAAGAGCGCACATCTCAACTCAAAGCTATTAGTGAAGTTAGCCGAGTAGCAACATCAATTCTTGAACCGGAAGTTTTATTGAGTCGTGTGGTTAATCTAATTAAAGAAGAATTCGGATACTACCATTCTGCAATCTTTCTACTCGACAAAGCCGGTCAGTGGGCAGAGCTTAAAGAAGCAACCGGTGAGGCTGGACGTCTGTTAAAAGAAAGTAACCACCGTCTAGAAGTAACAGAATTGAACGTCGTCGGTAGGGCAATTCGCTCGCGAACGGCTCAGGTATCCCTCGATGTTGGTGATAAAGTTGTAAAGTTCGACAATCCCCTATTACCATATACGCGCTCAGAACTCGCATTACCCTTGCTTGTTGGCGATCAAATATTAGGGGCGCTTGATGTGCATTCCTCCCACGAATCTGTATTCACCGAACAAAATATCGAAACATTACAAAACATGGCAAATCAGGTTGCAATTTCACTCGACAATGCTCGCCTTTTTCAGGAAACCCACAAGAGCTTAAACGAAATGCGTAACATCCAAAGGCAATATCTGCATGAAGCATGGATTGATAGCAATCTTCCGCAAGGTGGAGTAACCCTAGCTATTGGAGGAGATGACGATACCGAAGATGATTATTCAGTTGAAGTGCCCATCACACTCCGAGAACAAATTATCGGTCAGCTCAGGCTCGAAGGTGAAGATACTTTATCCATTGAGGATAAAAACCTAATTCAAGCAATTGCCACGCAGACAGCTTTGGCCCTCGAGAATGCTCGTCTTTTAAATGAGAGCCAAAGTATCGCTATGCGAGAAAAGTTCGTAACTGAAATCACAAACAAAATCTGGGCTTCTACAAACATGGATAGTGTATTGCAAACTGCCGTTCGTGAACTTGGCCAAATCTTGGATGCGACAGAAGCAACAATCGAACTAAACATTGATGAAGAATAGAGCATTCAAATGAGCACTTCCACACAGACCTTAAATCAGAGCAACGACTTCGCGCAACAGGATGACTGGCGTGAACCATTTTTGCAGAGAATTCTTATCACGTCTGCAATTGTTGGTTTAGTTGCTTTAATTCCCGCGGTCATCAGTACAACCGACCTGATTCTTCAAAGTATTTATATCAGCGTCTATGTCATACTGGTTTCATCCATCCTGATAAGTTTCCCTTATAGCATTAAAGTCATCTTGTTTGTATCCCTGCCTCTCATTCTGGGTATTGGAAGCATAACTGAAACCAGCATACGAGGAGACGTATTATTCTTTTTCCTGGCTTTTGTTACATTTTCAACTCTTCTGATCGGTCCAAAAGCAGGCATCGTTTCTATAATCATCACCGAAATCATCATTGGTGTCATGGGCTATCTCGTTCTGAATGGCATAGTTTCACCCTTAGATAAAAATACCTATAAAGGTGACCTGACAGATTGGCTAAGTGCTGCCTCGTCACAATTTCTTATTTCCCTGGTCATAATGTCTGCGCTACAGTTGCTAAATAATGGTTTTCGGCAGGCAAAAAATCGTGCAGAAGAAATGCACACGCTACTACAAGAGTCTCAAATGGAATTGGAAAAGCGCGTTGCAGAACGAACGACAGAGCTTGCCTATAAAACCAGACAATTAAATGCTGCATCGTTAGTTGCCCATGAAACAGCAACAATACAGGACCTTGACAAATTGTTAAGCCGAGCTGTAAACCTTATTGCTGATCAATTCGGATGCTATCACGTGGGCATATATCTCATGAACCAACGTGGAGATTATGTTAATTTACAAGCCGCATCTTCCGAGGGAGGAAAACAACTCCTTGAACGTGGTTACAGACACAGAGTCGGTACTGAGGGCATCATAGGTTTGGTCGCCGCAGAAAAAAAACCGCGCATCTTCTCGGACGTGGGTAAAGATGCATTTTTATTTGATAGCCCAGAATTACCCGAAACCCGATCAGAGTTATCACTACCACTTATCGTTCGCAGCAAAGTAGTTGGTGTGCTCGATTTGCAATCAACTGAAGTAACTGCATACAAATACGAAGATCTTGATATCTATCTCCCTATGGCAGATCAAATCGCGGTAACGATTGAAAACGCCAAGCTGCTTTCTGAAAGCCAACTCATAATTTCACAGCTTGAAACACTTTCAAATGAAAATACTCGCCAGAACTGGAAAACGGAATTAGCAGCCAGAAAACCCATATTCCACTATTCAGCAACTGGTGTTCGCTTTATCGAAAATGTTAACATCCAGGCAAGAAAAAATGTTCTCGATATACCTATTGTTCTACGCGGACAAAAGATTGGGAAGATCTCACTACAACGGAGATCTGATTTCCAAAAATGGACTACACAAGAAGAAACAGTGGCTACGGAGGTTGCAAACCAAGCTGCATTAGCGTTAGAAAACATACGCTTGGTTGAACGTACCCGAGAGCGTGCAAATCGAGAACAGGCGATTGCTAGCGTTACAGCCCGAGTACGAGAAACGCTGGACCTAGATACTGTTCTTCGCACCACTGCACGAGAAGTCCAGAAGGTATTAAATTTGCAAGAAGCTGAAGTGCGCCTGATCCCTCAAGAAAAACAAGATGATGAGATGAAACATGACCTGTAGGCTCTTCATAAAAGTCAGGAAATTAAATCATGAATGATACTCAAATCTTGCAAGCGAAAACCGAGAATTCCGAGCAGCGTAATGCTGTTTCTTTGAGAGCCAAAATCCTATTGGCAAACCTTTTAATCGTGCTTATCGCAGTTGCGGCAATGGGCTATTTTGTATTTTATCGCTCACAAGCTGCAAATGAATTCCTTGCAGAACAATTTGATATAAGCGTTACACGTGAAATCGAGAACCGCTTAGCCAATATTGTATCGAATGAAGTGAATGACATTAGCATCTTTTTTTCTTCGATGAAAAATATTATCGACACCTTTGGATCCACAACAGGAGCATTTCTGTCCAATGAAAATTCCATTGAACTTGAAAATGCTAAGTGGAACGCATACTTCGAGTTGAGTCAGCTTCCCAGTGGCAGTTGGGATAACTCCAACAATGAGGTCGCCTCTGTTTTTCTTCCAGAAAGATTGCGATTAAGTGATGACCTTGCCAGAGAATTGGCGATTCTAAAAGGGCTTGATTACTTTACACAGGGTTTGCTTGAGAAAAACTCCGACGTAATTGCAGTCTATTTTGGAGGAAAAACTGGAGAGACAGTTTACTATCCAAATATCGACCTTGCGGCTATCGTGCCATCTGACTTTGATATTACCAGCAGACCGTGGTATGCCAACGCTCTAGCCCTTCCACAAACGGATAGGCGGGCTGTCTGGTCAACACCTTACCAGGATGCAGCATTAAACGGACTGGTAATCACGAGTAGTACTCCCGTTTACGATGACTCCGGAGAATTCCGGGGCGTTGCCGGTATCGACCTTCAAATCGCTACTATTACAGATCGTATCTCAAGTCTAGAAATTGGGGAAACCGGCTACGGCTTTTTGATCGACTCGGAAGGCCGGGCTATTGCCATGCCAACCCAGGGACTGGTTGATTTTAATCTTACCGAGGAAGAAATTCAAAGCGGCGATGTTGAAAACCTATCACTTATCAATCGTGTGCCGTTGGATGTATTCGAAGTGCTGGCAAAAATGACAAGTGGGCAAACAGGCATGAGACTGGTGGAAATTAACGGTAGCAATCGCTATATTGCCTATAAATCCATACCAATTGTTGGCTACAGCCTTGGAATTGTGATTTCAGAGGATGAACTTCTTCAAGAATTCGCTGATACGAATATGATTCTCGAGGAGAATACTCGAAGCACAATATTTAATGCTGTTGGTGTCATCTTCATTCTATTGTCCGTAGCGGGATTGGCATCTTACGGGATAGGGAATTCAGTAACGGCTCCACTGCAAAAACTGACCAATGTCGCCATGGAAGTGGCATCTGGAAATCTCGATGCCAGGGCAGATGTGACCACTGGGGATGAAATCGGAATCCTTGGAAACACTCTAAACAAAATGAGTTCCACGGCCCAAGACCTGGTGACAAACCTTGAAGATAAGGTCATTGAACGAACGCAAGTGATAGAGAAGCGAGTTGCACAAATCCAGGCCGTTGCAGAAGTCGGCAAGGCCGTTGCCGCACAACGGGATCTGGTAGAACTTCTGAGCCGCACAACGCACCTCATTAGCAACCGCTTTGGTTTTTATCATGTTGGAATTTTCCTGCTCGATCCCCGAAATGAATACGCTATTCTACAAGCGACGAACAGCAGCGGGGGCAAGATAATGCTTGAGCGCGAACACAAATTGAGAGTTGGTACCGAGGGGATTGTCGGTACGGTGGCAAGTTCGGACCAAGCGCGAATCGCATTAGACGTAGGTACAGATGCTGTCTACTTCGATAATCCTGACCTTCCACAAACACGGTCTGAGATGGCACTTCCATTGATTGCTGGTGGAGAGGTTTTAGGAGTTTTAGATGTTCAAAGTGTTGAAGCAAATGCCTTTACCGAGGATGACATTCCAACCTTACAGATCCTGGCCGACCAGTTAGCAATCGCTGTGCAAAATGCACGCATGCTGAAAGACACGCAAGAAGCCTTCCTTGCGGCTCGCAAAGCAACTGGTGAAATCAGTCAGCAGGGATGGCAATCATTGCTACAGGATATCGATAGAACAGGTTATATCGGTCTTACGCATGGAGAGGTTATCCCAAGCACAAAAGATATAGATGCGGATACAAAGCAAGCGCTGCTTAATGGTAACTATGTGATCAGTAAGGATCAACATTTGATCAACGTGCCCATTATCACACGAGGCCAGACGATTGGTATGCTACGGCTTACCAAACCATCGCACACAGAGCCATGGACGCCAGAAGAAATTGCCGATATTGAAACTTTATCCGATCAGATTAGTAATGCGCTGGAGAGTGCCCGCTTATTTAACAATGCGCAACGGCGTGCGGCGCGCGAATCCACCATCGGTTTAATTTCTGAGCGTCTGGGTTCTGCACTGGATATTAATGGAATTATGGAAACCGCAGTACGCGAACTGGGCAACATCATGTCTGACGCAGAGATCGCCGTACAACTGGAAGAGATAGAGTAAATTGCCCACCTGTTGGCGAGGATAAAAATGCTAAATTGGTTAAGAAATATTTTTTCTTCAGAAAATGATCAGGATCCTTCCTTTATCACGCTCGTAAGGACGGTCCTAATCATTGCTACAGTTGGCAGCACCGCGCTTGCTTTTTCCCAATCTCTTGCAGTAAGAGAACCAAATGATTGGGCAACCGTTTATGCGATTGCGATCATTACTCTAATATCTGGAACTTCATTGTTTTTCAGTTATCGCAATATTCTGTGGCCCGGCAAATTACTTTTTCCAACTTTGACTTTGATCGCAGTTACATTCATTGCTATTAATGCCAAGGGACTACACGATTCGGCTATTGTCGGCTTCCCTATCGTAATCATATTTGCAAGTTTGCTTCTTGGACAGAAAGCGATTTCCCTGGCAACGACGTTCACTATTTTAGCTGTATGGACTGTAGCGTATTTCGATTTTTCGGGCCTCAATTCCACCAATTTTGCAAAAACTACTGGGTTAGATGATGTGATTGCTATTACCATATTACAAATAGCCGCAGCAGGGTCATTGAATAGTTTGATGCACCGCCTCAATCGAGCTGTCGACGTAGCCAAGACAAATGAGCAAGCACAAATTGAAGCCAATCAAGAATTGCGAGAATTGCACAGCACGCTGGAGGAACGTATCAGTGAGCGTACATCTGAGGTATCTCAACGCGCAATTCAATTTCAGGCAATTGCGGAAATTTCAAAAGTGATCATTGACGCCAGAGGTGAATTGAAAGACTTACTACCACGTATTGCCAATGTTATTGGTGAACAATTTAATTTTTATCACGTTGGAATTTATTTGCTTGATAATCGAAAAGAGTACGCACATTTACAAGCAACCAACAGCGAAGGTGGAAGAAAATTAATGGCACAAAGATTTAATCTGCCAGTAAACCGAGAAAGTGTTGTAGGCAGCGTAGCCAGTAACGGAAACCTTCGTATTGTCCTTGATCATGGAGAGGATACAACCCCCTTTAACTATCTCGAACTTCCCGGAACACGTTCGGAAATAGCGGTGCCTTTACGGTCTGGAGTACAAATCATAGGTGTCTTGGACATTCATAGTCAGGCACAAAGCGCATTTGGGGGTGCGGAAGCTGAAGTACTCAGCGTGCTGGCTGACCAGGTGACGATTGCTATTGAAGTGGCAAGACAATTTGAAGAAACACAGCGTTCCCTGAAAGAAACAGAGCGCATATATCAACAATATGTGCGGCAGGAATACAGTCAACTGATTAAAACCCGGACTGAACGAGGGTTCATTTATAGAGACGCCGAAGTCAAGTCTCTTGAAAAACCACTACAGGCCCCTGAAATCCTTGAAGCGATTAAAAGTGGTGATTTACAAGTAGCAGATAACCCGCAAGGCACTAAACTGGCGGTGCCGATCAAACTCCGAGGCCATGTAATAGGCACGCTGAATGTAGGCACAAATGGGAATAACAAACCCACCTCGGAAAATATAGAAATTATCACCGCGGTTGCTGACCGTCTGGCGATCGCGTTGGAAAACGTTCGATTATTGGATGCTGCGCAACGTCGTGCAGTCAGAGAGCATGCTATAGGTGAAATCTCAGCCTCCGTGAGTTCATCAACTAACATGGAAGAAATCTTGCGCAGCGCAGTCTTGGAGTTGGGACGCAGAATTGGCGGCGCCGATGTCGTCCTCGAACTTGGCGCTGACCCTGGAGTAGAAAACATGCTTGCCGATACAAGCGGTGGTATTCGCAAAAATATCGGCAATGGAAAAGATGAGGAACCGGAATGAGCATATTCTCTCCAAAATCACAACTTTCTGAGAAAAAACTTTTTTCTCCCTTCCAGGTTCAGGAAGTCAAGTTGAGGCAGCGTGCACTATGGGCTGCGGTGTTACTTTTTCTTCTTTTAGGGTTCATCCTCGCATTTGCAATTTATCAATTAGCCTTAGTTGATTTTGACTCTCAAACTACCGCTGTTTACTACATCATTGCATCGATAGTTATATCCCTTTTGTTAATTGTAATTGGCGCTATTCTGATCTTACGATGGCGTACAAATTTGGGTATGAGCTTCGTTTACTACTCTGGGTTTCTACCTGTATTAGCTGCCGTATTCTTATTTTCTGGGCGTGGAATTACGGCTGCTTTTACCCTCGGAATAATATCGATCCTCATCATTTTCTTTGTTTACCCCCCCGAAAAACGACAAGTTCCTACTATTGTTTTACTTGGAGCAGTAAGTGTCGCCGGGCTGATGGAGTTTATCAACCCAGCTTACAGAACAGAACTTCCAACGAATACACAAGTAGGGCCTGTTGGGGCCATTCTCTTTGCATTGATTTTTTTTGGAATACTGTTCAATCAAGCATGGAAATATCTGAAAGTTCGAGCAAAACTTCTCAGTACTATCTCAGTCTTATCTCTCATCTTGATCGGTGTACTTACCCTAAACGGTATCAGAAACTTGTATCAACAAGCTGAGATCAACGATCGGCAACAATTGACTACCATATATAATTATTACAACACATATGTGGCCACTCTAGAAGACACCGCTGCCTCACTGGCCGTAAGTGTCGCTGCCCGCCCAGATGTGCTGGCCCTGTTACAAACTCGTGATCGACAGGGTCTTTTGGATTTATTAACTCCGGTCTTCAACACACTTAATAATGATTACAACATCGTTCACTTATACGTCGAAGATCCAGGGGGAACAGTATTCGTCCGCATCCATAATCCTGAAAGCTATGGAGACGATATTTCATATGAACCTACTACTTCTGCAGCCTTGTTGACAAAAAGTCCAGTAGCGGGCGTTGAAATCGGAGCTGGTCGCTTAGGTGTACGCGGTGTTGCACCTATCTTTGATGGAGATCAATTCGCAGGTTTAACCGAGGTCGGTCTTGATTACGATCAAGCCTTTATTGAAGGCTTAAAATCAAACACAAATGTCGATTACACCCTGTGGGTAGCACAGGAAGCCGCTGCCCCTGCCGGGTTAAGCCCTTCCGAAGGCACTGTCAAAGCTCCAATCCCTGAACTATTCTTCTATTCCAGCACATATGGATCAACCTTACCTGTGCCAGAAGAAGCATACACTCGCATACTAGAATCGGGAATTCCCGAAACTCACTACGTCTCCAATGGAGAACAAGATCTGGTTGTCCTGATAGCACCCCTATTTGGATACGGCGAACGCACAATCGGCATATTTGAGATCATCTCATCTCGCACACAAGTTCTGGCAAATATTCAGGATAACCTGCTAAATTCTTTAGGAGTTGCTGCACTTGTTTCATTAATTGGCTTCGCCTCTTTGCTACTGATCTCTCAATCTGTAATATTGCATCCGATAAATAAACTCACAACGACCTCCCGCCAGCAGCTATCAGGTGACCTGGCAGCTCGCATTCCAGAGCTTGCCAATGATGAGTTTGGCGAGCTTGGGTCTACCCTCAACGCTCTCACTGAAAAGTTGCAAGGATTGGTGGCTGAACTAGAGCAGCGCGTGGAAGAACGCACATTCAAATTGGAGCAAGCTAATCAACAGGTGCAGTACCGCGCTGAACAATTTGAAGCAATTGCACAAATATCGCGCACTATCAGTTCTATTCAAAAGCAGGACGAGTTGTTGAACCGCATCACTCGCATGATCAGTCAACATTTTGACTTCTACCATGTGGGCATTTTCCTGTTGGATGACAACAACCGATATGCAGTTCTCCATGCAGCCAATAGCGCAGGCGGGCAGAGAATGCTTGATCGCGGGCACCGCCTAGAAGTCGGACAGACCGGTATTGTAGGCCACGTCACATCTACAGGTAAACCCCGCATCGCACTGGACACTGGAACTGATGCTGTTTATTTTGACAATCTCGATCTTCCAGACACTCGTTCCGAAATGGCGCTACCACTTAAGGTTCGCGACCAGATAGTCGGCGCTTTAGATGTGCAAAGCACGGAACCTAATGCATTCACGGATGAAGATATAAACATCCTGTCAGCCTTAGCAGATCAAGTCAGCGCCGCACTGGAAAACGCACGCCTGCACGAGCAAACGCGGGAGGCTCTGTCCAAAGCCGAATCCGCTTATCGCGAGTCAACTGGTAAAGCGTGGACCGATATACATCGCTTCACACCCATTGTTGGTTACCATTTTGACGGAACCAAGGCCGAGCCTTTGAGTAAGCCTTCAAACGGTGGGCAGGCTGAAAGTCAGCAAGAAGGGTTCTCAGTCCCAGTGCAATTGCGCGGTGAACCAATCGGCAAACTGCGTATCAATTCGATATCTGAAGGACATCAGTGGACCGAAGATGAAATCGCTATCATCCAGGCAACGGCGGAACGCGTGGCATTGGCAGTTGAAAATGCACGTCTAGTTTCTGAAAGCCAAAAACGCGCATCCAAGGAACATGTCATCAGCGAAGCCTCATCCAAGATCAGTTCTGCCATAAATCTGGATAGCATCTTGCAAACCGCGCTGCGTGAAATGGGACGCATCCTGCCTGGCGCAGAGATCAGCATCCAGGTAGAAAAAGATTAGAACCGGAGAGATTATGAGTGTGACCACGCTTACTCCACAAAAAACCCGGAAGAAAAACCTGATTCGAATAGCATGGGTATCGATGCTATTGTCGTTTATTGCAGCTGTCCTTTATATTTATCTAGGAAACTCCTCGCATAATTTGTACAATTATCTGGTTTCAGGATCGTTCTTCCTAATTACGTTTGTTTCAGTACTTCTCATCCGTACAGGAAAGATAGAACACCCCAAGACTGGCACATGGCATCTAATATTTTCGATTATCCTTACCGCTCTGTTTATTTCTGCAGTTCAGTCGAACATAGGCGCAGAAATCGGGTCCGCCACCCTGATTATTATTTTGGTACTCGTCATTCAAACCATACCTCCGGAACAGGCCTTACGTGGCGCTGCCCTGAGCGCGGTCGCCAGCCTGGCATGCAGCCTTCTGGCCTTTTATTCTCCAATCTCCCAAACCACAGATGCAACTGCTGACCTGATCATCACTTGGGTTGCGCGTGGAACCACATTAGTTTTCCTGGCATTGATCATAATGCAATTTCGCAGTCTGAATCTAGCCAATAAGCTATTGATCTCATTTTTAGGTGTGGTTGTTGCAATCAGTATGGCGTTTAATATTGTCATGTCATCTACTACAACAAACACGTTGACTAACCAGATTGGAAGGCAGTTGCAGTCCGAAGCAGATGGGCGCAGCATCGTCACTGGAGACTATCTTAATGGACAACTCGAGGTACTTCAAACACTTGCGCTTAATGAAACAATACGCCAAAGCGTACGAGCAGCTAACGCTCTAAATCCTGATCTGGCAGGCATCCTGAAGCTGGACGAACAGTGGCGACAAGCCGTGGCCAGTGGGAAGTCAATTCCCCTGATCAATAGTCGACTCTCCAACAGTCTTTCTAAAGATCTGGGTGCCTTCCAAAGTCTTTCGCCGGACCATGTAGAGGTTTTTGTTACTGACAGAGCCGGGGCGCTTCTCTCCGCAACCAATCTTACTTCCGACTACTATCAGGCCGATGAAAATTGGTGGATATCAACCTATCAAGATGGCACTGGGGATGTTTACATTAGCCAACCGGAGTTTGACGAAAGCGTAGGTAAGCTAAGTATCCTGATGTCAGTTCCTATTTACGATACACGTCAAGGCGGTTTGATTGGCATTCTGCGCTCCACCATTTCAATAGATGGATTGATTAGCGTCTTAGATGATTCGATTGGAGAAACTGGCGAAGCAGACCTCTTTTTCCCCGATGGGACGATACTCGATACAAAACAAGTCAATTACGAAGAATTAAGTCCTGTAAGCCTGGATGCCATCCAGGAATCAGCCAACAAGGTTTTTCTGATGACGACATTTGAAGGGAGCGAAAGCATTCTAGCACAATCTCAAATACGCTCTCAATCCCGCATCTCAAAAATAAATGACTTGGGTTGGAGTGTGATTGTCTCTCAAGATACAGACGAAGCTTTGGCCCCTGTAAACGAGCAGGTACGTCTTAGCAGCCTTTTTGGGACGATCATGGCAAGCGTTTCAGCCTTGTTGTCCCTCTTGATTGCACAGCGCCTGGCAAAACCAATTGTCAACCTGACCGAAACTGCTAATAAAATTACGCGCGGCGACCTGGAAGCGCGCGCTAAAGTTGATTCCCAGGATGAGATCGGTCAACTCTCTGAATCATTCAACACCATGACCGCACAGCTTCAAGAGACGCTCCAGGGCTTGGAGGCGAACGTGGCCGAGCGCACCGCTGAACTAGAAGAAAGTTCGCGGAAGCTTCAAAAGCGCGCAGAACAATTTGAATCCATCGCCCAACTTGCACGAACGATTACCTCTATACAGGATCTTGACAAACTTCTCCCAAGAATCGCGCACCAGGTCAGTCAACAGTTTGGTTTTTATCATGTTGGTTTGTTCTTGCTGGACGTGAGCCGCCAATACGCTGTATTGAGCGCTGCCAATAGTGATGGCGGACAACGTATGTTGGCCCGAAAACACCGCTTAGCTGTTGGCCAAACCGGTATCGTTGGTTACGTTACCTCGACAGGCAACCCTCGCATCGCTCTGGACACCGGGGCTGATGCCGTTTACTTTGATAACCCCGACCTCCCCGACACACGCTCCGAAATGGCGCTGCCACTAAGGGTTGGCGAAGTCATCGTCGGCGCCCTGGATGTTCAAAGCATTGAACCCAATGCATTTTTAGAAGACGACGTTGAAGTGCTCTCCATTCTCGCCGACGAAGTTAGTGTGGCTATTGAGAACGCACGTCTGTTTGAAGAATCACAGCGAGTGTTATTAGATGCACAGAGTGCATTTGGAGAATATACTAGAACAGCCTGGCAGAATATGATGACGGGACATAAGGTAGTTGGTTATGAGTTATCCGGCGCATCCATACACTCCCTTGAAGAACCAATAAAGGGCGATGGCTCGTCTACATCAATTCCTATCAAACTACGTGAGCAAGTAATCGGGACAATGAAAATTAACTTACCTGAAAACAAAGAACTAGATACAGATGAGGTAGACATTACACAAGCACTTGCCCAACGTATTGGTAATGCTATTGAAACTGCCACCCTACTCGAAGAAACACGGAAAGTGGCGGCAAAGGAACAAATAATTGGTGAAATCTCCGGCAAAATTGGTTCATCAATCAACTTACGAAATGTATTGCAAACTGCAGTTGAGGAGTTGGGACATGCCATACCTGGATCTGAAGTTGTTATCCAACTCAACCAAAAGCCAGGAAGCGAGACAAACTAATCATGACAACTACCACCTCAAGTCCACCAAGATCCCAGCCGACAAGTGCGAACGAGAACTTTCTCGCCGATATTACTGTTAGACAAAAACTAAACCTCTTCATTGTGGTAATGATATTGGGGATACTGGCAGTGTTTGTTATAAGTTTACGAGGTACACAAACACTTCGTCTTCACATTTCAAATATTTATGACTTCGTGCTTGTCCCAATTACTGCGATTACCCACGCGGAAACGGATGTAGCGGATATTCAAGTCCAATTGGTGAAGTTGGATAACAGTGACCTTACACCTTCTGAACAAACCGGTTATTTCGATTTAATCAGAGAGAAAAATGAATCTGTAGAAGCCACGCTGAAACAATATGGGGAAGAATGGCTAACAATCAACAGTAAAGAATTTTCTCGAATTCTTCGTGAACAGAAGAGCCTCGATTTACAGGAAGAGGAAGTTTCCACTTTTTCAGCGTTATCAATCGCATTCGCCGAGTATCAGGAAGTAGACGCGCGATTTCAACAAGAATTTAGTACCGGTACTTATAACAACGAATTAGCGAAGGAATCCTCCGTAGCACTAGACAATGTTCGTGAGCATTTACATCATCTGGTTGAGATCAACAATCAATTTGCCAACCTGTCGAATAAAGCAACATTAATGGAATACCAGGATATTAATCTTGGATTGGTACTCACATTGATACTGGCAATTACAGTTGGAGTAATGCTCGCATTTTCAATTGCAAAATCAACAAGCGATCGTCTGAACACAATCGAAAATGCAGCCATAGCCTACCAAGACGGGTACCTTGATCGCCGTTCTGTCATTGATGTCGGCGGCAATGACGAAATTTCCAGGCTTGCAAAAGCTTTTAATAATCTTTTTGGGCAGATGCAAGAAACCCTCATTACGCTCGAAGAACGCGTTGACGAACGAACCGCTAGCTTAGCAGCCGCAAATAAAGTCAGCGAAAGACGCGCAGTACAATTCGAGGCTATTACTCAGGTAGGTAGTGCAATTTCATCTCTACATTCACTGGATACTTTACTGCCAAAAATTACTGAGCTCATCAGCCAATACTTTGAGTATTATCACGTCGGTATTTTTCTAAACGATGTCAATAATGAAAATGCTGTCTTAAGTGCCGCAAATAGCGAGGGTGGAAAGAGAATGCTTCTACGCGGTCATCAACTTAAGATTGGCGAACAGGGTATTGTTGGCTTTGCGATCAGCACAGGAGAGCCTCGCATCGCGTTGGATGTGGGTGATGATGCGGTTTATTTTGGTAACCCAGAGCTACCCGATACTCGTTCTGAAATGGCACTTCCACTAAAAATCGGAGATACTGTTGTTGGAGCATTGGATGTACAAAGTTTTGAACCCTCTGCTTTTGGTGAAGAAGATGTTAACGTGCTTTCCTTGCTTGCAGATCAGGTTAGTATGGCAATTGAAAATGCCCGCCTGTTCGATCAAGCCCGTAAGTCTTTAGCAGAGTCAGAAGCTCTATATCGGCAATATCTCCGGCAGGCTTGGAACAGGCTCCCGAAAGAACAAAACCTGGCTGGTTTTCGTTACAATATCCATGGCGCTTCACCTATTGAAATCAAATTACAAGAAGAAACTGCCAACCACAGCAATGAAGCAGCAGAGGAGCATAGGAACCCACGTATCAGCGTGCCAATTTCTATACGTGGGGAAACCATTGGAACGCTTGCTGTGCAGATTCCGGAGGCAAACAGCATCGGTGCTGACCAAATGGATCTCATCAATGCAGTGGCCGAACGTGTCGCCCTCTCTGCAGAAAATGCAAGATTGTTTGAAGAAACAACTCGGCGTGCTGAACGCGAACGCTTAGTATCAGATATCACGGTAAAAATTCGAAGCACTAATGATCCGGATGTCATGATCGAGACAGCACTTGAAGAATTGAAGCAAGCGCTGGGAGCCACAAAAGTTCAATTGATGCCGCACACTCTACAAAAAATGGGAACCAATCAACAACCCGCAGAGCCTACCCCTCGATCAAACGGCAAACCTTCTCGTAAGAATTACAAATAGTAAGGAGAGAGAAAATGGCATATACAATTGCTGTCTCCAATGAAAAAGGTGGTGTTGCTAAAACAACAACAACCATGTCGCTTGGCGCCGCGCTGGCTGAGTCTGGAAACAGAATACTTTTAGTTGATCTGGATCCACAAGCAAATTTGACACTGGCAGCAGGTCTGGAAATTGGCGAGTTATCCACATCGTCCAGCAATATCCTGATTGAATCTGCCCCTTTGTTGAACGCAGTCCATAATACTGAAATCGAAAACGTTGACATAGTTCCAGCACACCCAAACATAGAGAGCGCCGAGCAGTATCTTCCAATGCGCACGAACTATACGGGAATCTTGCGCAGAGCGATCAACCAAGCTGTTCCCTTACCTTATGAATACATTGTTTTAGATTGCCCACCATTTTTAGGGGCGATCACTCAAAACGCCTTGAGCGCAGCTAAGCTACTCGTAATCCCCACACAAGCTGAGTTCTTTTCAGCGTATGCATTACGCAACATGATGGGAATCATTCGAAGAGTGAGGCAGGAAAGCAACCCTGATCTTGCGTATCGCATATTGATCACAATGCTTGATCGCCGAAACCGCACGCACCGCAATATTGAAGAGCAATTAAAAACTACCTTTGGTAAGGGACTTTTCGAGACCATTATTGAGATTGACACAAAACTTAGAGAGAGTCCCATTGCCGGGCTACCGATCACACAGTACAAATCGAGCACCCGTGGCTCCCTACAATATCGCGCCCTGGCTCAGGAGTTGATGGATTATGTCAAAGAAAAAGATAAACAAGAGGCTTGATAAACTCTTTGAAGAGTTAGATAAAGATCCAGAGGCACAGCAGGCAAAAGGTCCGGTAGAGAACGGCAAAGAAGGGATCAAGCAAAAAGAGGCTTCTGTCGCGCTCCCTCCCCTTGGAGAAGGACTCGAGTCGTTTTCTAACATCGATCTTGCCACATTGGCTAAAAAAGCGCCAACAATTGAAGGTACCCCAATATCTTCATCAACAATGCTGTCAACAGCCTTCCGCACAGACCAGAGTAATTGGGCAACTTTAAAAGTAGTTGATGAACTCGGTCAACGCACATGGGGCACCGAAGAGCAAATGTTGGTAAAACAAGTTGCAGACCAACTCTCGCTGGCGTTAGAAAATGCCAGATTATTTCAGGAGGCACAACGTCGCGCCAGGGAAATGACAGCGCTGGCAGAGGTAGCACAAGAAATATCAGCTACTCTGGAATTACAAGGCGTACTTGACCGCATAGCTCATCAAGCAAAGGAGATCTTAAATGCTACAACCAGCGCAGTATATATTCCAGATGCTGAATTTAAGACACTTATAGCGATCACTGCCATTGGTGTCGAGGAAGAAGAAATAAAGGCTGGGCCACTCGTTATCGGTGAGGGTCTCCTTGGCAACGTTGCTCTCAACAAAGTTGCTGAAATTGCTAACTATGCGTCGAAGAATCCTAATGCAATAACTATTATCAGGACTGAAGATCATCCTGATGGACACTTGATGGCTGCACCAATCCTTTCTCAGAATCAGCTAAGTGGTTTGCTGGTGGTGTGGCGAGTTGGAACAGATCAGGCGTTTTTAGATACCGAGTTGGAGTTTTTGGAGAGTCTTGCCCAGCAGGCCTCAATCGCTGTCGAAAATGCACGACTATTCGAAGAAACCAAAAGACGTAGTGAGGAATTAGCCTCCCTGAACGAAATCATATCTGCCGCAAGTCAGACTCTTGATACGAAATCCATTCTTGAGACGGTAATGAGAAAAGTTTTGGAAATATCTGGCTTCGATGGCGGCCTCATTACAATTTTTAACGAAACGCGTGGAAAGCTAGAACGCGGGGTTCGTATTGGGATGCCCGGAAAGTCCCCGGATGATCCGGCTAAAGGACTTGATGGTTCACTTTGTGATCATGTCTATAAAACCGGCGAAGCATTGGTGATACAAGACATAAGCACCGGAACTCCTGATGGTATTAATGTCCGAGGGGATGTGGAAGCAGGCTTGCGGGGATACATTGGTATCCCGGTGGAATCAAAAGGCCAAACACTTGGCACATTATGTATTTTCCGCTACAAAAACGAACCCATTTCCGAAAACATTGTTGGACTTGTCAGCACAATCGGCGGTCAACTCGGTTTTACCATTGAAAATGCCCGTCTTTTTCAAGAAAGTCGTAAGTTCCGTTTAGGGCTGGAGCGCTCCGCAGATGTAGTCTTCATGACAGACGTGGAAGGAACTATCGTGTATGCGAACCCCAGCTTTGAAAAAGTTTACGGATTTCCTTTAGATGAAGTAATTGGCGCAAACCCTAGAATCATAAAGTCCGGGGTGATTCCTCAGGATCAATATAAACAATTCTGGGAAACTCTGATGAACAAAGGTACGGTTTCCGGTGAAATCGTCAACAAAACAAAAGATGGAAGTCTTATTCCAATTGAAGGAACAAACAGTCCTATTTTGGATGAGAATGAAAATATTCTTGGCTTTTTGGCGATTCATGCTGATATTACCAAACGTAAAGAGAACGAAGAGTCATTAAACCGGCGAAATGAGTATCTCGCTGCTTCAGCAGAGATCGGAAGATTGGTTACATCCACACTCGACTTAGAAGTCATTTATGAGCGGTCAGTTAACCTGGTAGTGGAACGTTTTGGTTTCTACCATGCCTCAATTTTTATTAATGACGAATCCGGTATGAACGCTTACCTTCAAGAAGCAACCGGAACAGCTGGTCAGAAATTGAAAGATCGCAACCATTTTCTGCCAATCGGTTCTCGTTCCACAGTAGGAGAAGCAACTCGTAGCGGTGAAGTGGTCGTTGTCAATGATACGACAATCGACTCCCTCCATAAACCCAACCCTCTCTTGCCAGAAACTAAAGCGGAAGCAGCTATACCCTTGCGCATTGGCAATCGCATCATCGGTGCATTGGATATTCAATCAACAGAGGTGGGCGCCTTTTCAGAGGACGACATCGCAATTCTGCAATTACTTGCCGATCAGATTTCCGTTGGTATCGACAACGCACGATCCTATAACATCGCTCAACAGGCCGTTGAAGAGATGCGCGAGGTGGACCGACTTAAAAGCCAGTTCCTGGCAAATATGAGTCACGAATTGCGAACGCCACTCAACTCGATAATCGGTTTCGCCCGCGTTATTTTAAAAGGGATCGATGGACCGACCACGGAATTGCAACAACAAGATCTGACAGCTATCTTCAATTCCGGTCAACACCTGTTGGGCTTGATTAATGATATTCTCGACCTGTCGAGAATCGAAGCGGGCAAAATGGAATTGACCTTCGACGAAGTTAACATATCCGATTTGATTACAAGCGTTATGTCCACAGCTGCCGGTCTGATAAAGGATAAACCCATCAAACTGGTTTCAGCAGTTTCTGATGATCTTCCAATGATCAAGGCAGATGCGATGCGCATTCGCCAGGTGCTGATCAATTTCTTATCAAACGCAGCCAAATTCACAGATGAAGGCGAAATCCTTGTAAAGGCAGATTTAGAGGAGACAGACAAAGGTCAATTGGAAGTCATGATCAGAGTGATCGATTCAGGACCCGGGATTGCAAAAGAAGACCAGGCCAAACTCTTCCAACCGTTCTCACAAGTGGACGCTTCCCTAACCCGAAAAGCCGGCGGATCAGGACTCGGACTTTCAATCTGCCACCACTTAATTCAAATGCATAACGGCCAAATCGGTGTACAAAGTGCTGCTGGAGAAGGAAGCACCTTTTACTTTTCAATCCCGACTGTGCTTAGAAAGCCAAAAGTCGGAGGAGAGAAAGCTGAGCGCGTTATCCTCGCCATTGATGATGACCCGCAAATTATCAGGTTGTACGAACGTTACCTGGAACCTAAGGGGTTTCAAGTCATCGGCTTGAGTGACCCTGCAAAGGCGAAAGAGCGTGTTGAACAACTGAAACCCTTCGCCATTACGCTGGACATTATGATGCCCGGATATGATGGCTGGCAAGTGCTTACCGACCTTAAATCATCCTCTGAAACGCGAGATATTCCTGTTGTTGTGTGCAGCATTGTTGAAGATGAAGAAAAAGGCTTCAGCTTGGGAGCAGCGGATTATCTTGTGAAGCCTATTCACGAAGATGATTTGCTTTCCTCCCTAGATCGATTGAACGGGGACGGGAGTATTCGCGAAGTGCTCGTCATCGATGACGATCCCAATGACTTGCGATTATTAGGTAAGATGCTTTCAGAACAGGGCAAATATAAGACAATTCTGGCAGAGGGAGGCCCGGCTGGATGGAACGCAATAATATCGCAAGCTCCTCACGCAGTCGTTCTAGATCTTTTCATGCCAGAGATGGATGGTTTCACTATTATTGAACAAATGCGCAATGACAAAAAGCTCAGAAACATACCTGTAATTGTCCTCACTGGTGCCGACCTGACCGGCGAACAGCAGAAACAACTTGACGATTTGGGCCAGCGCCTCTTGCAAAAAAGCTCGCTCAAAGAGCAGGAATTGATCACCACAATCGAAAATGCATTGCAACGAGTAAAAGCAATTTAATATCAAATCAGTATATCTGTGAGAGTCAACTAAATGACGTTTCAAATAAAGTGTCTGGACTGCAAACATACATCTCCATTCCATCCAACATCAGCGCATTGCCCAAAATGCAACGGCCAGTGGCGGGTTGCTGAATACGATCTGGCTTCAGTTGAGAAAATTTGGACTTCCAAATTAAAAAGTCGCCCATTTGATTTGTGGCGATATCACGAATTGTTACCGGTTCGCAATCCCGACCCCACCATCAGCCTGGGAGAAGGCGGTACTCCCCTTATCCAGGCGGTCAACTTGGGTATGATGCTCGGTTGTTCAAATCTGTATATCAAGGATGAAAGGCAGGGACCAACCTCATCTTTTAAAGATCGCCAGGCAGCCGTCACAATATCAGCATTGAAAGAAGCTGGCATTACTGAGCTGGTCGCAGCCTCAACCGGTAACGTAGCCATTTCCTATTCAGCTTACGCCGCACGGGCAGGGATCAAGCTTTGGGCATTTGTCACCAGTCTGGTCCCAGCCGTAAAGATGCGTGAAATTGCGCTCTATGGTAGTCAGGTTGTCAAAGTAACAGGCTCTTATGACCAAACCAAACAAATGGCTTCAGAATTCGCCCGTCAGCGCAATTTATGCCATGACATGGGCGCACGAACAATCACATCTGTAGAAGCAATGAAAACGATTGCATTTGAGGTGGCTGAACAACTGACAATCAAGCATGGCCCACCTCTAACTAACGGCAATGGAAGCAAACCGATCAAATGGCGCACGCCAGATTGGTACATTCAAGCGGTAAGCGGAGGAATGGGGCCTCTTGGCGTTTCAAAAGGCTTCAGAGAACTGAAACAAATGGGGTTTGTTGACAAACTACCTGCTATTGCAGCGATTCAAGCCGAGGGTTGTGCGCCCATGGTTATCAGCTGGCAGCAAGGGCTGGAAACTCCAATCACTGTTACCTCACCTCAGACTTATATTGAAACTCTGGCCACTGGCGATCCGGGTCGAACTTATAAATTGCTCAAACGAGAGGTTGACGATTCTAACGGATACTTTGAAAGCGTCAGCGATGAAGAAGCCTATCGCGCTATGCATATTGTTGCAAAGATGGAAGGGCTTTCCGTTGAACCTGCTGCCGGAGTGGCTTTCGCCGGATTATTCAAGCTGGTCCGCAATGGGATTATCAAACCGACCGACACAGTTGTGATCAATTGCACCGGTCACACAATGCCTGCCGAACAATGGTTGCTGGGAGATAATTGGTCTCGCGATATTGAATTGCCAAGCCGCGAGGAAACCCCTCAGCAGGATGGCCTGCTAGCAGCGCTCAACCGGGTCGCTCCAGATCGCTTCCCACGTATCGTTATTGCGGATGATAGCGTCGATGCGCGCCGACTAATTCGTCGAATCCTGCAGTCCCAAGGAGATTTCACGGTTTTCGAAGCCAGTGACGGCCAAGAGGCGCTTGTTTTAATCGAAAAGGAAAAGCCCGACTTAATCATCCTTGATCTGATGATGCCCGAAATGGATGGTTTCGCTGTTATCGATAATCTGAAACGCAACCCTGAGACTGCCAACATTCCAGTTATTGTAGCATCTGCAAAGGAATTGACCATCAACGAAAAAGCCAGATTGGAAGGGCAAATCCAATCCCTGATGCAAAAAGGTGACTTCCTGAATGACGAATTTCTCGGTGAAGTGCGTTCCCTACTAGATTAGGTTGAGATAATGTTAAAGCGTAAAGCGGGGGTTCGTGCAGCGCTGCTGTCTGCTGGTTTTTTTGGGCTGACACCAATATTTGGAAAACTGGCAGTTAATTTTGGAATTTCACCGTTAGCAGTTGTTGGATTCCGCACTATTATGGCAACATTATTGTTGCTACTCCTAACAGCTATCATTAATAGAAAATATTTATACATCTATCCAGCCGGTTTGATCGGCTGCGGCCTGGCTGGTCTCCTGAATGGAGTGGGTTCCATATTTTATTATGCAGCATTGGATAGAATTAGTGCAGGCATCGGGCAACTTTTATATTCCTTATATCCTCTGTTTGTTGCAATTATCTTGTTCTTTGACTCTCAACCGCCAAGCCGATTAACTTTAATTCGCATTTTCCTTGCACTATTAGCTATTGTATTCCTAACAAACGCATCATCCGGGACTGTCGATGTTATTGGTATACTTCAAATGTTAGTTGCATCTGTATTGTATGCGGCTCATTTGCCTGTCAATCAACGAGTGCTCTACGATATTCCAGCACCGACTGTTACGCTATATACTCTGTGTTCCATGAGTCTGGTTGTATTTCCAGCATTCCTGCTTTTCGATAGAACAGTACCTGAAGCAGGTACCTGGTGGCCAATACTGGGCCTGACACTGGTCACGTTTTTGGCACGATTAACTTTGTTCTTTGGGGTTAAACATTTGGGTGGTATGCAAACGGCCTTACTCGGGTTAATGGAATTGTTGGTAACACTTGGCCTGAGTATTGTTTGGCTAAAAGAAACCCTGACAAGCTCGCAATGGATTGGCGCGGTAATTTTATTCCTGAGCATGTTGTTGGTTTATTTTGAAAAACCCCCTACAACCCGCACGCCGAACCGAGGGGGATGGTTAGGCTGGCTTACTCCCCCGCAACCTCCCGAACTACGTCAATAGAATAGGACTTACGTAGTCAACAATAAGTTACCGAAAACAAGGCCTGCCTCCCCCGATCAATTGCGGAAATCCTGCAGGATTAAGATTTAATCCTTTGTTGATTCTTTCCCTTCGTATACATATCCCGTGCCACGGATACTGACAACTTGGTCAGCCAGTGCGGGAAATTCGGCAAGCTTGTGCCTAAGGCGGCTTACGAGAGGGCGTAAAATTTCTGGTGCCTCACGTTGTGAAGTGTCATAACCCTGTACCAAGAGTACCAGTTCTCTATGAGCAAACACTTTGCCTTCATTCGCCAGCAGAACCCGTAACAAACGCCCTTCCGCCGGAGTCAGATTGACAATTTTATTGTTTTGCTTGATTTGCCGCCTAGACAGATCAATTTCAGTACCGTCATCCAGGTTGACAACATCAAGCATAGCACCGGCATCGTGGATATCTCCCCCGCTTTCTTTAGCTTGCATTCTGGCAGCGCGTCGTTCGAGACCTTTTTTGACACTGGCAACGATTTGTGCAGGAGGGGCTGGCTTTTGTAAGTAATCGTGAATGCGCAAACGTAAAGCCTGTATCGCCGTTTCAGTGGAGGAAAAAGCAGTCAACAGAATAATCTCTGTATCTGGGGCCAGTTGATTTACAACCTGGACAACCTCCAAACCATCCATGCCTGGCATGCGCAAATCTACAACCATCAAATCAATATGATGAGTGCGGACATGCTCAACGGCTGCCTGCCCATTGGGGACAGAATCAACCGAAAGTCCTTCCAAGCGCAATATATCGGTCAGTGATTTTCGTGCAACAGGTTCGTCGTCTACAATCAAGATACTGGACTTCATCATTTTCCTCCGATCGGCAAATAAACACGGAAGCAGGCTCCGGGTCCGTTGTTTGAGGCGAGTTCTAGCGTTCCGCCATGCGCAGTAATGATATTGTAACTGACAGTCAACCCCAATCCCGTACCGCCATCCTTCGTACTGAAAAATGGCTCGAAGATGTGGCGCTGATGGTCATCGGGGATACCAGGTCCACTGTCCTGGAGCAAAATCTCCACTCCCTTTTTGACCGTTCTCGCCCGAACTTGAAGGTCGCCACCCTCCGGCATGGCGTCGAATGAATTCAAAATCAAATTGATCAACACCTGCTGAATTTGACTACCGACTGCAGTGACAACCGGCAAGTGATCCGGAATGTCTGTTTTCACATGTATACTCTGTTTTTCGAGCTGTTTCGACAAAAGGTTTAGAACATAGTGAAGCAGTTCTTGCAAATCAACTTCCGTTGGTGAGACTGCACCCGGGCGATAAAAATCGAGCATTCGTTGTACGGTAGTCATCAAGCGATCCAGCTCTGTTTTGGCAAGTTCAAAATATTCTTCGCGTTTTTCTTCGCCGAGGTCCTTTCGTCCGGCAAGATGCAGGCAATTTTGTACCGACTGTAAGGGATTGTTCACTTCATGCGCAATGGATACTGACAAACGTCCAGCGGCTGCCATTTTTTCTGCCTGCAAGAGCGCCTGCTGGGATTCTTCCACTTGCTTGACGTACTCTCGCAGTTCTGCATACAGGCGTGCGTTTTCAATGGCAACCGCAGCCTGGTTAGACAGGATCAGGAACATTTCCAAATCTGCTTCCCGGAATGGAACCTCGTTTTTCTTCCGACCGACAAAAAACAGGCTGTTGGTTTTGAGGCGTCTGACCGGGGTAAACATCGCGGCTCCCAGGTCTCGTTTTTGCAACTGCGACTGAAAATCTTTAGGGCTCGGTCCGCTTGCATTTATCAAGAGGGGTGAATCCAGCGCTTCCATTTTGTTCAGGAATGTCTGATCATCTTTATTCCGTGAAGGATTCGGAGCCGCGCTACTTCCAGACAATAGGTGGAAAGTCTTTTCGTCGTCCACCTGATAATATCCAACATGAGAACAACGTAGATGCCCCAGAAAAGCATTTTTTATTAATTCCAATAACTGGTCCGGATGCGTTTCGGAAAGCAAGGACTCGGTCACACTAAACAACGGACGCAAAGCCTGGATGCGGGCTGCATCTCGCTTCCTTTCACTATCAAGGAGCGCTTGCTTGACCGTATCAACAAGCTCTGAGCCACGCTCAAATGGCTTCAACAGCAACCCATCCACACCCTGCCGTAATGCCTGGATCGCTGTTTCGACGGTTCCGAACCCCGTCATCACAAGTACAGCGATATCAGGTTGAAGTTTCTTCGCTCGATTGATAACTTCAAAGCCATCCATGTCGGGCATACGGATATCAACCAGGAGCAAATTAACAGAATTTGTCCGTAGATGCTCAAAGGCTGGAGAAGCTTCTGTAAAAGCGAAAACATCATAACCGGCACGTTTGAGCAGCCGACTGCATAACAGTGTGATACCAGGTTCATCATCGAGAACTAAAATTTGCTCGTCCATAAAAATCTAATATGGCAACCAGACCGTGAAACTTGTTCCCTGGCCTACCTCACTCTCAACCTCAATCTCACCACCATGGTCCGACACAATTCCATATGTGACTGACGGTCCTAATCCAGTGCCGCCCTGACTGGATTTTGTAGTGAAGAACGGCTCAAATATCCGCTCACGGTCCTCTGGCATTATGCCGGCACCTGTATCTGTTATTGAAGCTGTCACCCACTTTCGTCCGTCACGCTGACGGGCGGCAGAACGAATAAAGAGTTGCCCTCCCGTTGGCATGGCCTGTAAGGCGTTATGGAACAGATTCAGGAAAACCTGTTTCATTTGATTACGATCCACAGATACCCAGGGCAGATTCTTCCCCAGAGAAACATCTAAATGCACACCGCTGGTGTGCATCAAATGGGTTGTCAGTGAAAGAACATCATCCAGCACTTCATTCAGATCAACGCGCGTACGTTCGCTTTCGCTGCGTCGAGAAAAATCCAGCAGGCGACGGACAACGTCTCGCGCACGGCGAGCCTCTCGAAGTACTAATTCAAGATCCGAACGGCTCACCTCGCCGTCAGGCATTTCCTCCAGGACAAGCTCTGTGAACCCTGTCACTGTGGTCAAAGGATTGTTTAATTCATGAGCGATCCCGGCTGCCATTTCACCGACAGCAGCAAGTTTCTCCGCCTGGATCAATCTACGCTCCGCTTCCAACTGTGCCTCGATCCTGGTCTGCAGTTCCTGCTGTGTTTGCCGCAACTGACGCACGGACTCTTGCGAGCGCTGGTATTGATCAGCGTTGGATATCACGCTGGATAAAATGCCGGCCAGAGATTCCAGGGCCATAAAATCATTCTGGCCAAACGCGTTCTTCGAACTACTCTCAATATCCATCAGCCCTATCACACGCTCACCATCCTTCAGAGGAACGCACAATTCCGAACCTGCATCCCAGCCTTCAATCGAGCGATAAAGCGGAGATAGGTTAACGTCATTGATTAACATACTTTCACCGGTAAGTAATACTTGTCTCGTGATCCCACCTCTATCACTATCAGCCAGGTAAGAAAATTCGGAGAGAAGCGATTCAGACTCAGGTGCCCGGGTACCTCCTGCGCCACAAACAGTGGCTCGCTTTTCTTCGTCGACCAAAAGAATCACTGCAAACTCGTAACCAAAATACTGAACCAACAATTCCGCTGTAATCTGTACCACTTCCTGTTTATCCAGAAGACCAATCACCTCTTGGACCACTTCATGGATCAAACCCAGGTTTCTCGCACGCGCCTCAGCCTCTTCGCGCAGGCGGCTGTACTCCAGCAGCCCCGCCAGGTGGCCTGCGATTACGGTGATCAAATGTGTGTCATAGACCGAGAAATCTTCAGCTCGGGATTTTTCAAGCGTCAACATACCGTTCGTTCGTCCTCTATATCGCAAGGGCACCAGCATGATCTCTTGCGCCTTCTTTGAACCAAAAAGGGTTTCTACATTCACATCACGATTCAGACGTGTTATGTGTCCTCCCTTGAACAATTCTGCCATCGGATGGCCGGCCAGGCCAGCGGTATTTACTATAACTCTACCGTCATCATTGCGATATTCGCGAACCATGCGTTCGTCCGTAGACATCAAGTATAGGCTGCTGATTTCTGTCTGAAAGGCACGTGCCAGCAAGGCAAATACGCGCCGTGCGATCTGGTCAATATTTTGTCCGGATGAAACAGTCAACACAAAATCGTTCAGCATCGCAAGCCGGCGCAAATGACCGCTGAGTTCCGTAAAGGTGATTATCACTTCAACAGATGGTGCTGAGCGTGCAACCAGCGTTACAAGTTGTCTCCATTCTTGCTCGGTGAACGCCCGCAAACGCCACAAGGCAACCATTCCTATTAAGCGCTGACCAACGACCAATGGCACACACCCCCAGGCGCCTGTTGTCGATTTGATTCCAGCCTGGGGAATGTCAGACCAGCCTTCCCCGTTCCGTTCGAAGCGCAGTCCTGTCCGTGATTTTCCAATCTCCCGCAATACATCGTTAGCTTCCATCTCCAGGGAAATACCTTTACACTGTGGAGCCCGCCATTGCGATTGTATCTCCAGCGTATCCCCACGTCGCACTGCCAACCATGCCCCCTGGCAGGGAACCTGCTGAGCAATCGTAGCAATCATTTTGTCCAGTGCCACAGGTAGATCGAAGGGCACACCCTCCTGGATAGCCGGGACCAGCGTATCAGTAACTACCGGAGAAACTTCAGGCTCCTCCGTTTCATCCTTTGAAAATGTGCTTGCTACCAATCTCCAGATTCTTTGCGCTACCCCGTCCTGATTTTGTTTTGATCCACCAACCAGGAGAACGCCTGTACTGCCACCAATCGGGTAAGCAAACATACGCTCACAACCGATATCAATGCTATCCGGTACTGTGCGCGAACGACTGGAACGACTCCCCAATGCACCACATAGCCATGAATCCACCGTCGATTGGCCTAAATATTCGACCAGATTGGTGGAGCGTTTTTTTGTTAAACGATAGGAATCTTGGAACCTCCACTGCCCCACCTGGCGTTCCAAATGCGCGACCCATGCCGCACCTGCGATTTTAGTCGCTTCTATCAATCGATAATTGGTACCATTTTTATCTGTCATGTGTTTTCTACCTTAATATTATACAGCACGACTCTATTGGATAGTGAATGGTACAATTGCCCCGTTTTATGGAAAATACTCTTTCAATCATCGGCGGCGGATTAGCTGGCAGCGAAGCAGCCTGGCAGGCAGCACAATCAGGCATCAATGTTAAACTATACGAAATGCGCCCTGAAAATAATACGGGCGCACACCAAACCAGCGATCTGGCAGAACTGGTCTGCTCAAATTCACTTGGTTCAAATCTACCTGACCGCGCCTCCGGTTTGCTCAAGAATGAGTTGCGCCGGCTGGGCTCTATGTTGCTTGAATGCGCTGAAGCCACTGCCCTGCCCGCAGGCGCTGCCCTGGCTGTTGACCGCAACCTGTTCGCACGCACAGTCACCGAACGCATTCAGAATCATCCATTGATCGAAGTCATCCGGCAGGAAGCTAAAGATATACCCGATTCGCCAACGATTGTGGCTTCCGGTCCGCTTACATCGCCAGACCTTTCCAATGAATTGGAAAAATTGAGCGGCGAAGAACATCTTTATTTCTTCGACGCAATTGCCCCAATCGTCAACTACGATTCCATTAATATGGAAGTCGCATTTCGTGCATCGCGCTACGGCAAAGGCGAGCAGGATGAGGGCGATTACATCAATTGTCCCTTTACAAAAGAAGAGTACGAAGCTTTTGTAAAGGCTTTGCTAGGTGCGGAACGGATTGAATTACGTTCATTCGAAGATGCCATCCGTGAGGGCGTAAAAGCCGGTGCACATCACTTTTTTGAGGGCTGCCTGCCGGTCGAAATCATCGCCGAACGGGGACACGATTCGCTGGCTTTTGGGCCCATGCGCCCGGTCGGCTTGACCGATCCGCGTACTGGACGCCGTCCCTATGCTGTTGTGCAATTACGACAGGACAACCTGGCTGGCAACCTCTACAACCTGGTTGGCTTTCAAACCAACCTGAGATTCCCGGAACAACGGCGAGTATTGCGCATGATTCCCGGGCTCGAAAATGCCGAGTTCGAGCGGTACGGACAAATGCACCGAAACACCTTTCTTGCCAGCCCAAAACTCCTGCGACCCACCCTCCAGCACAAAACCCGCGATAACTTATTCTTTGCGGGGCAAATCACCGGGGTAGAAGGATATATGGGTAATATTGCTACTGGATTTCTGGCAGGAGTCAATGCTGTTCGCCAAATCAAAAGTCAAGCCCTTCTCAGTCTACCAAAAACAACCATGCTGGGCGCGCTTTGCCATTATGTCACCCACGCCGACATGGCAGATTTTCAACCTATGAAAGCCAACTTTGGCATTCTGCCACCCCTGGAACAAACGGGCAAAAAGATGGGCAAACGCGAGCGTGGACAAGCTTATGCTGCACGCGCTATCTCTGATCTGGAACTCTATCTCTCCCCGCAAAAACAAATATGACCAGAAAAAGCATAGCCATCTACCTGGCCGCCATAGGCATTTTGCTCGTTGTTGTGGCGGCATGGTACGCCTTCGCATTCCTCAGTCCATCGGAGGCAGATGCGGGAACCTTTGATGGACAACGTGCCCTGTCAGATGTTGAGACGCAGGTCACGTTCGGACCACGGACGCCAGGGTCCACCGGGCATGCTCAAGTCCTGGAATGGATGCGAGCAGAGCTGTCGTCTGCGGGCTGGGAATCACGCATCCAGTCAGCAGAAAGGCTCGGGCATCCAATCCAAAACGTCATCGCTTTTCGAGGAGACGAGGCGCCAAAAATCATCGTCGGCGCGCACTACGACACTCGCATGGTTGCCGACAAAGACCCAACTCCGGCAAAAAAGCTCGATCCTGTGCCTGGCGCTAATGATGGTGCATCCGGTGTAGCGGTTCTGCTAGAACTGGCCCGTGTGTTAC
>JBAVJG010000677.1:0-4378 GCA_049687655.1 Anaerolineales bacterium
TAGCGATGGTCGGTGACGGTGTAAACGATGCGCCTGCGCTAACCCGTGCGGACGTGGGCATTGCCATCGGCGGCGGTACGGATGTGGCCATTGAATCGGCCGGCTTGATCCTGGTCAAGAGCAACCCGCTGGACGTGGTCAATATCATCACCTTGAGCCGCGCAACCTATCAAAAAATGATCCAGAACCTGTGGTGGGCGGCGGGCTACAACATCATTGCCTTGCCTCTGGCTGCGGGTGTATTAGCTCCCTGGGGGATCAACATTTCCCCGGCTTTTGGTGCATTGCTGATGTCGCTCAGCACTGTTATTGTGGCATTCAACGCTCAGTTAATGAACAGACAAGTCAGTTTTACAAACATCTAAGCCACATTGAGATTGGGAGTTTGGACTTATTTCGTATTTATTGATACTAAGACTTACGCATATTTCGGGCTTCCTCCGTATTTTTGCGTAAGTCCTGAATACGATAATTTTTACTCGCTGTAACACACTTTATAAGGTTTTCTCGTATTGTTGAAAGGAGGAAAACATGCCCTTTGACCCTCAATTCTGGACGAATCTCTGGGAAGAGACTCTGAGGGCGGTTGTTATTTGGCTGCCCAACTTGTTAGGTGCACTGGTCCTGCTGTTGGTCGGTTGGCTGGTAGCGAGACTGGTGCAGTTCGTCATCGGCGGACTGCTGCGGCGTTTACGGCTGGACACCCTGACCGAACGCGTAGGCATCTCTCGCATTTTATCTAATGCGGACTTGGATCCTTCTATGTCCAATCTGCTGGCCCGACTGGCCTACTGGCTGATCTTGTTCGTCTTTGTTCTGGCGGCAGCGGAAAGCCTGGGGTTGATCGGAGTCACAGAGATGCTGAACAGGCTGGTAGGTTACCTGCCGAACGTGCTGGCAGCGGCCCTGATCCTGCTGTTCGGGAGTTTGGTCGCGCAAGTGATTGGTGATACGTTGGGGAAGATGACTGCAGAGGCTGGCGTCACCGCAGGGTCGGCGCTCGGGCAAGTGGTTCGTTACACTTTGTTGATCTTTGCGATCATCTTGGCGCTGGGTCAATTGGGTATCCAGACCGATCTGCTGACCATCGCGGCCTCCGCGCTTGTGATCGCTACCGCATTGGCGTTAGCGCTTGCTTTTGGCTATGGCAGCCGTGAACTGGCGCGCAACATCATGGCCGGTTACCATGCCAGGGAATCTTTTGAAGAGGGCCAGCAACTAAGCTTGCGCGGTCATTCGGGACAATTGATGGCGATTGGCACGGTTAAATCGGTGATCAAAACCGGGAAGGGAATGGTGTCCCTGCCGAATTCTGCGTTGACAGAAGAAGAGGTAACCGTCCTGAATTCCGGGGAAGCCGAATGACATCCGGTCACATCGTCACCGCGGATTACGTTCGGGGGGAGCTCTCCCCTGACGAACGCCGCAAGGCCGAGGCGCATCTGGAAGGTTGCAAGCAATGCCGGGCCGCAGTTGATGCTGCACGCCAGGCTCAGGACAAAACTGGCCAATCACGCGTTTTTGTAAGCTTCGTTGCACACCTGTTGGAAGGAAGCGCCTCCATGCTGGCAGCGCCTTTGCGGGGGCTTACTGTTCAGCCCGAATCAGACCAGGAGGAGGTTGAGCAGGCTCAGGTCCAGTTTGAACCGCTGCGCGTGCTCACCCCGCGGATATCGCGTGGCGCAAAAGGTCTCATGCGCTTTGTGGGGCGCTTTGGCCTGGTCCTGCTATTGACCATTGCCGTATTGCTCTTTCCTCGGCCCGAAGGCCTGTCCCCTGAGGGACATCGTGCGCTGGCCGTCTTCGTTTTTACCGGCAGTATCCTGGCACTTGAACCGGTTTCCCTGCCTATCGCTGCATTGATGGTCCCAGTGGCGCAGGTAGCCCTGGGAGTGGCCGATACGCCGCAGTCATTCGAAACTTTTTCCAGGCCGGTTGTCTTCCTGATCCTGGCCAGCCTGTTCCTGGCTGAAGCTTTGCGTAAACACGGCCTGACACGGCGACTGGCTTTGTCCACGATCGTAAGATCGGGCGGCGGCATCTCGGCGCTCGTGTTCGGGCTGATGAGCATTGCAGCACTGTTTTCCATGTGGGTCGAGAATACGGCCACGGCGGCGGTCCTGATTCCGGTTGCACTGACCATCGCCAAGCAACTGCCAGATCCCAAAAAGGCACGGAAGTTGCTGGTTCTGCTTGTGCTGGGCATTGCCTATTCAGCCAGCCTGGGTGGCATGGTCACGATTATGGGGTCGTCTTCCAATGCGGTGGCAGCCGGATTCCTGTCTCAGATCCGATCCTGGACTTTCCTGGACTGGATGGTTTACGGACTACCTTCTTTCCTGCTAATTTTCCCCTTGACCTGGTGGCTGCTCCTGCGAATTGTGAAGGTCCCGGTTCGCACCCTGAACATTGAGCCTGTTCGCAAGAAACTGGATGAAATCGGCCCGATGAGCGGTTCCGAGCGTGAGATTCTGGGAACGCTTGCAGTTGCCGTAGTGTTGTGGGTAGGAGGCTCATTCATCGAGCCCTGGCTGGGTTTGCCAGACACCTTGCTCTCATCCGCTATGGTGGCGGTGCTGGTTGTCTCTTACCTGGCAATACGCGGCATCATCAACTGGGAGGACGTCAAAGGAGTCAGTTGGGGCATCTTCTTGATTATCGGCGCCGGCCTTTCTCTGGGTGAAACCCTGAGCCGTACCGGCGCGACCGACTGGTTCGCAGACCTGATCGTCCCCCTGGTAAAAGGCCCGCCGTTGTTGGTCAGCATGATGCTGCTGGTCTTTCTCTCAGCACTGTTGACAAATGTTATGAACAACACCACCATCGCAGCGGTCTTTGTTCCGATCCTGATCACCCTGGCCCAGGCTGACCCAGCCTTCAACGCCGTTCAACTGGTATTACCGGTCACCCTGGCTACCACGTTCGGATATTCCCTGCCATCCGCTTCCGGCAGGATGTCGTTGATCGCTGCCAGCGGCATCATCAAACGCAATGAGATGATGCGCTATGGATTGATCATGACTGTCGTCAGTTCCACCGTGCTGGGTATATTCTTTTATGTGTTGGTTGTGCTTAACTTATTATAGGAGTTGCGCAGTTGGATAGCAAAAGCCCGAAAATATCAGCAGGTATGGAGGTATAAGATGCGAGTACTTGTGGTTGGAGCCGGCCGTACGGGGGCACGCGTCATCCGGCAATTGCGGAAAAATCCAGAGATCGAATTTATCACCGCCGATCCACGTGCGGACTCTTACGCAGTGGAAGAAGGTGTTATCGAAGCAGTCGATATTCAGGAAGCTTTCACCCCATTAACCGTGGATCTCGTACTCGAAAAGGCCGACCCCGATCTGATTTTATTGGCCATGGCTACCGAAGACCTGGGCTTGGGAACCGCTCCAGGGATTGACATATTGGCTGAAGCCTTGCGTAAAGAAATGGCATCAGCGAGCGATGTTCCCTTGATTGAGGTGGCTCGATACGGGGAGTAAATCAAATAAGACTAACGCAGTTTCCGAAACTAAGGGGGGTGTTGCACAGGCCCCCCTTAGTTTCGGGTCTCTTCCATTCATTCCCGGCGGCGAGGAGGCCGCCTCGAGCATAATTTTCAGATAAAATCAAAAGGCCTGACAGAAATACGCAAAGCGCACTTTGTCAGGCCTTATTCTCGTTAAAAGGCAAACGCAAGGGTGAGGGGGGCACCCTTGCGCCTGCCTTCTCTATATTACTATATTCCACAGAAAATCGCAATACTTTTTCGCTAAAAATATCTAAGAATTTTATAAGAAAGTACCCCTAACGGGATGCGACTCGAACACTCTCAAGTGAGTGTCGAACAATTTTTAGCCATGCTACGGTTCGAAAATCGTAGCAAATTGGAGAAATTGCCGATCACCTTGGAGTAGTTCGGGATGGTTCCTTCTATTGAAGTAAGTACCCCTCAAGTTCTAAACAACCATATATCAGTGCAAGTGGCCGCTTCCTATAGTGGCTATAGCACCCAATACCTTCGTCGCTTGCTAAGAACCGGCAAGTTGGAAGGCACCAAAATCGGCCAAGTGTGGTTAGTTGATAAAGGCGCTTTCGATCTCTACATCACACAAGCGCAAAATGCAACCGACCAGCGTTTTGGGCCAAAGTAAATTTTAATTTTTCACCCAAGTGTTTACGAATGTAAACGCTCTCTGTTTACGTTTGTATACACCCCTTTGTGAAAGGAAAAAATCATGAGTGTCATGATCCTGGATGCTGGCAATAGCATTATCAAAGCTAAAACTGCAAACAACGAAGTCGTCTTTCCACATGCAATTCAACCTCTAACAGAAGGAGAGTATCAGAAGATCGTTTCTAGGGCAAGCGTCAATGGAAATTCGACTGATTA
>JBAVJG010000678.1:0-2101 GCA_049687655.1 Anaerolineales bacterium
CAATCGGGAGAGGGACGATGGGGAAAAGTACGTTCCATTTACGCAGCTGATTACGGCTTGTCCGGCCCGAGAGGCATGGCCTTTTCACCGGATGCCAACGCCTTCCTGCTGTGGGACGCAAAGGACGACGTTACAGGGGTCAGCCTGCGTGAGGACCCTGTGGATATGGCGGGCTTGAATATCCCCGTACAAGATGCCTTGAACGTGGCCTTCGATGGTTCTTCGAACAGCCTGTTTGCGCTGAACACAGGGGACTCCGAACTGGAGCAGATCGCTGCCAATGGGGCCGGGAAACCCAACCCATCTGCAGGAGCGACCACGCGCTTCAACATGGCTGCAACTGGTTTGCAAAATGCGAAAGGGATCGCGTTCGACCCCGAGAATGGTCGTCTCTTCGTTCTTAACGGGAATGGGACCCAAATTATCGCGATCACGCCTGGTGGCGCGTCCGGCTATGACGGCGGGGCAGCGGAGCGGGGGGGCAGGGTCAAGAGGACCAATCTGCAGAATACGGTCGATGGGCTGCGCGGGCTGGCCTTCAATCCCCAGGACGGGCATTTGTATTCGTTCCAGCCGGTTGAGGGAACACTATATGAATTCACGGAAAACGGCGGGTTGGTTTCCACGTATGATTTGAGTTCGCTGGGACTTTCCAACCCCCAAACCTTGTTGTTCGCGCCCAGTGGCGATAACACGGACGATCCCTCCAATATGAACTTATTTATCCTGGATAGTGGCAAAACGGTTCTTTCCCAGTCCAACCCCGCTCGTAGACAACTGGCGGCGGGCACAGGCTCACTCAAGGATGGGTTAGTCATGCCGGTACAGACCGCATCCAGTGGGGGTCAGATTGTTGAATTGGCGTTGAATGAGCCCCTGGTTGAACTGGCTACTGCCTTGCAGGCGACAACGTTGGTGCAAACCATCGATGTTTCCAATGCTGCCTGGGGCGATCCGCCCAGTCCTTCCAGCCCGGACCCGGCCGGCGTAGCCTACTGGCCAGACCATAACTCCCTGTTGATCTCTGATAGTGAGGTGGAGGAAAATAATAAGGCAACTGGAGGTCCGCCACCTTACTATGTCGGTGTCAATATCTTTGAATCTTCCTTAACAGGAACATTAATGGATACATGCGACACAACCGCATGGTCGAATGAACCGACCGGAATTACGGTCAACCCGCTCAATAACCACATCTTTATCTCTGATGACAACAGCGGTGGGCACATCTTTGAAATTGACCCGGGCCCAGATACGGAGTATTGCACTACTGATGATGTACTTACTACCCTGGATCTACCCGATGTTGTCGGAGACAATGTCGATGCCGAAGGGGTAGCAGTCGGGGATAATAAGGTTTTCATCGCTGGAGGGATCGATGCCGACGTGTTCATGTTCGACCTGGGCGCAGATGGTGTTATAGGGGGGGGAGATGATGGCGCTATCATCCCCTTTGATACCGAGATCCCCGCGGGGATCCGCGACCTGGAAGGCATTGAATACAATCCGGAGGCGGGCACGCTCTTCCTTGCCAGCACATACGGAAGCGACGATTTTATAGCCGAAGTTTCCTTAACCGGTACCTTGATCGAAACTTATAGTTTGAGTTACCTGGGTACCGTGCCGCGTTCAGGGTTAGCCTATGGACCCAGCAGTCAAAACCCTGCGATAAAAAACCTTTACCTCTCCAGCCGCGGGGTGGATAACGGTCAAGACGCATTAGAGAACGATGGCAAGATCTGGGAGATCAATTTAGCCAACAACCAGACGCCTAAACCGTCTACCTCCACAACGGTGTCGTGCGTGAGCCCCGTCACCTACGGGGGTGACAGCGCTTGCACTGCCACCGTAACGCGCGCCTCGGGTAGCGACACTCCCGGCGGAAATGTCACCTGGTCTACTGCCGATAGCGGCGCCTTTAGCGGCAGTCCCTGTACGCTCTCAGGCTCGGGCGCTACTGCCACCTGCTCAGTTACTTACACTCCGAGCGCGGTTGGCGATGGCACACATGGCATCACCGCGACCTATGGCGGCGATGTGAACTTCAGCGGCAGCAGCGGTAACCAGGATGTCACCGTCAACAAAGCCAACGCAACCATCC
>JBAVJG010000679.1:0-6358 GCA_049687655.1 Anaerolineales bacterium
GCGTGGAGGCTAACAACTATTATTACCTCAAGCGCTCGCGCCTGTATTGGAATATCCGCGAGCAGTTCGCAACCGTAACTGCCTTTTGGGATGTATACTTCAAGAAACCGCTGCCCGTGTTGGGCGAACCGGAACCGATTTTCCCGGTTTCGTAATAGAAAGATGTATAATTTGAACGGAGTGACCTATGTCTCATACAATCCGTGAAATGCAAGTCAAATATATTACAAACAAAACTGGTAAAAAAAACAGCAGTTATTCTTCCAATTAAAGAGTTTGAAAAATTACTTGAGGATTTAGAAGACTTGGTTGTGATTGCAGAGAGGTGGGACGAACCAGCGCTTTCTCACAAGGAAGTGATCGCAAAGCTAAAACGAGATAACCTCTTATCAGATTGAATGGAAACGTTCTGCACAACTTGAGCTAGAGAAGCTGCCACGACCACTTTTTTAATCATGGGTCGTGGCAGTTGAGAAATTGGCAACAGAACCACCTCCACGAGTCGTAAGTTCTGATAACACGTACCGCTGACGTATCGGGGATTATAGAATTGTGTATGATGTGCTTGACAAAAAGCTAATTATTGAAATCATTCGTGTAAGACATCGCAAAGATGCCTATAAGTGAGGAAAATCATGACCCGTGAAGAAGCCCTTTCTATTGTCCGTGAATACGTCAAGAACGAAAATCTGATCAAACATATGTTGAGCGTGGAAGCGGCCATGCGTTTCTACGCCGAGAAGTTCGGCGAAGATGTAGAGGCCTGGGGGCTGCTCGGTCTGCTGCATGACTTCGACTGGGAGATCCACCCCACCCTGGAAGAACACCCGACCGCTGGCGCGCCTATCCTGCGCGAGCGCGGTGTGGACGAAGACATTATCCAGGATATTCTCAGCCACGGCGTAGACACTGGCGTGCCGCGTGACACCCTGCGCCGCAGAGCGCTGATGGCCTGCGACGAGATCACTGGCCTGGTGACCGCCGTTGCGCTGGTGCGCCCCTCGCGCTCGCTGCTGGATTTGAAGGTCAAATCGGTCAAAAAAAAGTGGAAGGATAAGTCCTTCGCCGCCGGCGCCAATCGTGACGAAATTGCAGAATCTACGGAGGCGTTTGGCGTGGAACTTTGGGAGCATGTGGATAACGTGATCCAGGCCATGCGGAAAATCGCCCCGGAGCTGGGGCTGGTGGGGAATGTAGAACAATAACCTATTGGAACGGAGTTACCGCCTATCCAACAAAAAAAGACTGGTCAAGAGAATGTGACCAGTCTTTTTTGATAGGTTGCGATTCGTCAATCCGCCGCCGCAGTGACAGCAGGTTGAGAAACCTCTTCCGGTTGTGGGCGAGCAGCGAAGCGAAAGCCCGCAAACATCAGGATGGCCGAAAGCAGTTCCCCCAGGTACAGGAATTGGCCATGGCCCAGGCGCGTCAGCGTGCTGGCTGACCCGATCAGAAGCGCACCGGCAGCGATCAGCACATTGCCAATTACCCGGTTGGGTAACACACGCTTGCGCCAGAACAAGTATGCCGACCAGATTGCGCCACCGACCAGCGTCAGCAGGCCGTAGATGTTGAAGAACGGAGTCGTCAGGCGGACCGGTGTCCCCAATGGGAGCAGCCCGCGCACGGCTGTGACCTCTTCGCCGCGATACGTTGTGGTTATTGTTTGTGCGCCTGTCGGTGCGGCCTCACCAGGCTCGAGTACTTTGGTCCCGTATTGTTCGCTGATCAATTTGTCAGTTGTGAAAACACTGGTATCCAGGTTGGGCATGACGCTCAGCATCAGATAACCGGCGTACAAACTTCCAAGGACGAGTATCGCGGTCACAACCTTGACCCAGCGCTTGCGAACCAGCAGCGCCAGCGTGCCATGACCGATCCAGGCCGCGTTTAATGCGGCGCCAAAAAGATACCAGACGAAGAACACCCAGCGGTTCCAGGCCAGCGCCAGATAGGCTTCAGCAAAACTGCCCGCGCCGAACATCGCCAATCCAATGCCCCAGAACAGGAAATGGGGCGCGCGCCGGACGGCATAACGTTGCAAAACAAAGATGGTAAAGTACAGCATGATGGCTGTGGACAAAAATGGTAGGAACTGGTTGATAGTCATAGTTTGAAAACCTTAAAATAAAACACTAAAATTGAATGAACCCGAGCAACACGCCCGCTGCAAACAAAATGAGAATCACGGTCAGAATTCCCATGAATGCCAGTGCGACAGGGACGATCTTCTCAAATAGAACCGAATTCTCGGGCATGCGAGACTTGCTATTTATGGGGGTACGTTTGGGGACATTTTCTGCGCTCATAAGACCTCCAGATTTCTAATTGACAATATTAGTATTATTTTCTTTTTTCCCCGATTGGTCAATGTAGGTTTTGGTAGAAATTGATTAATGTTTGTAAAAAACTTAGCCTTTCTCTCCCCTTTACAACCCCCTGAAAAAAAGACCTCCGAGATTTGACAAATCTCGGAGGTCTCACATTACTTCTTTCTCGACGCCTTCCTGCTGCTTGTTTTCTTCCCCTTCGGGGACGGTTTCGCAGCCGGTTTCGCCTTTGTCGTCTTCTTAGGCGCAGGCTTCTTTTTAGCTGGTGTCTTCTTCCCCTTCCGGGATGATGTTGTCGTAGCTCGCTTTTTCGTTGGAGTTTTCTTTGCAGGCTTCTTCTCACCCAGCTTGACGAAATTCTCCACTTCCCAACCCGTCACCACTGCGGTTACTGCATCCCCGGCTTTCACATCCACGACGCTATCGCCGCGCACCGCCGCGCGCTTGCGGACCGAGGCGGCATCCAATCGCGTGGACTTCGGCGCCAGTTCGAGCAGGTGCACTGTGGCGACATGGTTGGGTTTGCCAGTCGCCAACCCGGCCAGCGTGACGCTCTTTGACAGGTTCCACAAAATAACGCCGCGGCCGTAGCGTCCTTGAGTCGGTATATCTTTGACCGGCACACGTTTGGCCTTGCCGTCCGAGGCGAGTACAAAGATCTCACCCATGTCGGGAACCACCTCTGCGCCGACCACTTCGTCTCCCACCCCCATCTTGACGCCATTCACGCCCGCGGCCACCAGCCCCATCGGGCGCACGTCATCCTCCTTGAAGCGAATTCCGTAGCCGCTGGAAACAGCCAGCAGGATTTGTTTGGTACCGTCCGTCAGCAAGACACACAGCAGCGAATCATCATCGTTGACCTTGACCAGCGCAAACGACTGGGCAGCCGGCCCGGGCAGTTCACTCGCCAGCGATTTCTTGACCATCCCACCACGCGTCACAGTAAAGATATATGTTTCTTCCGGCAGCATCGATCGCCGGGATGGCAGCGAAAACACGGCTGCTAACTTATCAGCCTCGCGTAAGGGCGAAACTTTATGCCAGGCTGTGCCATCGCCCAATTTATCTGCTTGCGGCAGGGTATGCACAGCCACCGCAGCAGCTTTCCCACTTTCAGAGACCAGATAAAGCGTATCGGTCGTGGAGGCCTTCACCAGCCAGCGTGGCGCTTCGAATCCGCTGGGCCGTGGCGACTTTTCATCACGCGTGCGCGAGGCCAACCCGTCGGCGGTCACACCCACCCACACAGACTGTTCGGGCACCAGGTCACGAGTGGTCAACGATTTGGCGGTCTTGCCTTTACTCACGTTGACGATCTGTGTGCGGCGGGGGTCAGCGTAGTCCGCTTTGACCTCGACCAACTCGTCCGCCACCACCCCGCGCATTTTCTTGGGTGATTTGAGCAACGTCTCCAACGTTTTGATATCCAGCTTTACTACTTTATATTCGGTCTCGATCTTCTTGCGTTCTAGCGCGGCCAGGCGGCGTAACTGCATCTCCAGGATGGCGTTGGACTGGATCTCCGTCAGCTTGTATTTCTTCATCAGTCTTTGGCGGGCAGTTCCAACGTCCGGAGCGTTGCGGATCAGCTTGATGACTTCGTCCAGGTTCTTGAGCGCCACCATGTATCCTTCCAGGATGTGTGCGCGCTGCTGGGCTCTGTCCAGTTCATATTCCGCGCGTCGCTTGATGACCGTCAACCTGTGTTCGATATAGACCCGCAAGGCCTGTTTCAACGAAAGCATGCGCGGCTCGCCGTCCACCAACGCCAGCATGATAATGCTGAAGGTGGACTGCATCGGCGTGCGCTTATAGAGCAATTCCAGCACTTTCTCAGGCTCAACGTTCTTGGTCATCTCGATGACGATGCGCATTCCCTGGCGATCGGATTCGTCGCGCAGGTCGGTGATGCCCTCGATGACGTTATCGCGTACCAGGGTTGCAATACGCTCGATCAAATTCGATTTGTTGACCATGTACGGCAGTTCGGTCACGATCAGGCGCGAACGACCACGATCCATTTCCTCGATATGGACTCTGGCCTGGATTCTCACGCGTCCACGTCCGGACCCGTAAGCTGCTTCCAGAACCTCCTCACCCTTCTCCTGGATAATGACTCCGCCCGTTGGGAAGTCCGGTCCCTGCACAAATTCCATCAATTGCCCGACAGAGATGTCATCCAGCTTATCCCAACGTTCGAGCATGTAGACCAGCGCGTCTACCACTTCGCCCAGGTTGTGCGGCGGAACGGAGGTGGACATACCCACAGCGATGCCCGTCGCGCCATTGACCAGCAAATTGGGGATGGAAGCGGGCAGCACAGTAGGCTCGGTCAGCGTGTCGTCGAAGTTGGGCACAAAATCGACCGTGTCCTTGCCGATGTCGGTCAGGATATCAAGCGCAGGTGGGGCCAGGCGCGCTTCGGTGTAACGCATGGCAGCCGGGGGGTCACCATCGATCGAGCCGAAGGTGCCCTGCCCATCTACCAGCAGCGTACGGACAGAGAAATCCTGCGCCATACGCGCCATGGCATCGTACACAGCCGAGTCACCGTGCGGGTGATATTTGCCCAGCACCTCGCCCACAATACGTGCAGATTTTTTGTAAGACGAATCCGCGCGCAGACCCATGTCATACATCGCGTACAAAATACGTCGTTGGACGGGCTTCAGTCCATCGCGGGCATCCGGCAGCGCGCGGGAAACAATGACGGACATGGCGTAATCGAGATACGCCTGCTGCATCTCTTGATCGATATCTATTTTCTTTACCAGGCCAAGTTCCATGTTCTCTCCACAATTCTTTGAAACACAAGGGACTCAAAGACAACGAAGGTTTAACTTGGTGTCCATTGTGTTAAAGATTGAATTAATGTTCTATACCCGCGCCTATCTTAAGATAGAAGGGGGAAAGCGTCAAGGTGAAACACCGATACTCGCTGTTCTGCCTGAATCAACACAATTCGTTATAGGGCAGGACTTACGCAAAAATACGGAGGAAGCCCGAAAATAAGGGGGGCGTGCAGCGCACGCCCCCCTTATTTTCGGTATCATTTCGCAATGTGCGTAAGCCCTATAGGAGTTACATAGCATGCAATAAGATTCCACTCGACTGTGTAACTCTGCATTAACCACAAAGAACGGTCTTTGCGACCGTTCTTTGTGGTTAAAACGTATTTGATTCAGTTAGTCTGCTGCCGTGGTTTTAGGCGCATCGGTCCAGATCTCAGCCTCTTCCTCGGCCAATTCTTCCGCCATCTCTGTGGTGGTGCTGAAACGCCCTTCGGTAAAACCTGTCCCGGCCGGGATCAGCTTACCGATAATGACGTTCTCTTTCAGGCCAAAGAGTGGGTCGGTACTGGAGGCGATGGCTGCCTGCGCCAACACTTTGATAGTGTGCTGGAAGGATGAAGCCGAGAGGAACGAATCTGTGGACAGGGAGGCTTTCGTTATACCTAACAAAATTTCTACGAATTTCGCGGGTTGCCTGCCTTCAGCCAGCAAATCCTCGTTCACGCGGCGGATCTCGAGCCTGTCGACAGCATCACCGGGCAGATATTTGCTGTTACCGGGTCGGGTGACCTGCACTTTGCTCAACATCTTGCGGATGATGACCTCGAAGTGTTTGTCATGGATATTCTGACCCTGTGAGCGATATACCCTTTGCACCTCAACCATCAGGTACATCTGACAGGCCTCACGCCCCTGGATGCGCAGCACACCATGCGGGTTGAGTGAACCTTCGGTCAGCGGTTGACCGGCTTCCACGTGCGCGCCCTCCTTGGCCAACAAGCGTGCTGTGGTCGGAATATCGTAAGTCTTTTCCTCGCTCTGGTCATAAGAGACCACTACCTGACGTTCTTTCTTCTCCACGCGCACACGTCCTGCATGCTGGGCGGTAATGGTGGCGTCATCCTTGGTTGCCAACACATCGCCTGCATTGACTTCGTTTTCATTCTTGACTTCGAACTTCCAATCTTCAGGAATGTCATAGGTGTCACTGATCAATTCACTGTGCTCAATGGT
>JBAVJG010000680.1:0-2031 GCA_049687655.1 Anaerolineales bacterium
GCTAGCGCATGGGCAAAGGTGGTCAAACGTTGGTTCAGCGATATCGCCTGCGAGGGAGCAGTAATGGATTGGCTCATTGGGCATTGTCTCCGTTGTCCAGAATAGATTCGATCACTTGCTGAAAACTCTCAAATGGTTGTGCCCCGACCACGGGCCTGCCATTGACGACAAATGTCGGCGTGCTTTGTACGCCTAATTGTTGCGCAATCTGCTTTTCCTGTTGGACGATGTCGGTATATTTCCCTGAATCCAGACACTGGCTGAATGCATCTTCATCCAGTTCCAGTTGCCCGGCAAATTGCTTGAGATTGTCCTGGTTGAACGCACCCCGGTTTTCACCGTTCTGGTTCTCGTATAGAAAATCATGATATTCCCAAAAGGCATCTTGCTCGGCAGCACACTCGCTTGCTTCCGCGGCCCACTGCGACTCCGGCCCCAGGAAGGCAAAATGGATATAGGCCAAACGAACCTTGCCGTTTTGTACATACGTTTCTTCGATCTGACGCCCCGCGTCAGTGGCGAATCGCCCACAGTACGGTCACTGGAAATCGCCAAACTCGATCAAAGTCACCGGGGCGTCTGGATCTCCCTTGAAATGTCTGGTCTGAGACACCAGATAAGCCATCAATTCTTCATTCCCGGCGCCCGCCTGCGAGGGGGCAATCGATTGGGGAACTGTGGCCTGTTCCCCTGTGTCGTTAACCAAAGGACGCCCGTAATATCCGCCGAGCAAACCGATAATCAGCATGACAACGCCTACCAACGGCGTTGCCCAGGACTGGATGTTTATCGTGATCGCGGGTTTTCTTTTCGGCTGAACTTCTTCTGGTTCTCTTATTTCTTCCATGTCACCTTTCTAGCTCCAACCCGGTGTTCTCCCAGGTCACCATCCCCCCATCCAAGTTGTAGATGTTGGTATATCCCAAACCGACCAGAGTCTCCGAGGCGATAGTGCTCATGCGGTCGCTGCGACAATAAAGCACGATTTTGGCGTTCTTATCCGCAGGTAACTGGTCCAGGTTTTGAGCAATTTGGTCATAGGGGATGGAGACGTCCGTGTTTGGAATATCCCCTTCAAATGGGATGTGGACGTTGACCAGCGTGAAATCCTTATCCTTCAACATGGATTGAAGCTCGTTCACATTGATTTCCGTGTACGCACCGCCCTGGGCTTCAACCTGCTTCCCCTTAACCGACGTACCTCCCGGCTGACAGGCTGCCAGCAAAAGCATTCCAAGAAGGAATGAAATTACCGCTAAATATCGTTTCATCACTAAATGATGTCCCCTCGCCAGCGAAACCACAGCCAGCCGAACGGGATACCGAGGATTGCTCCTGTTAGTCCTATCGGGATAGACAGCCAATGGAACTGGTGCGGATAAGCTTCCAACACCATCCGAGAAATGATATATGTCATGAAAAACAGTCCGATCATCCAAAAGTAGACTACGACCGGCCATTCCTGTTGCTTCTGCTTCTTTAGAGTTCTTTTCATTCGGAATTGCCTATTTCCTAATGGTGATGAGCTTCATGACCGTGGGGAGAAGACAGGTATTTCTCTGGATCCTTATCAAAGGAAGCTTTACATCCCGGACTGCAAAAATAATAAATCTGCCCCTTGAATTCCGATTTCCCAGCAGCAGTTTTGGGATCAACATCCATGCCACATACAGGGTCTTTTGCCATCTTTATCTCCTTATAATCAAATTTCTGAACTTTTCATTCCAAGAAGTAACGCTTGAATGATGCCTTGGTCCATTGATTGATTTGCCATATCTACCAGCGATAGGCTGGTTTGACTATCATGGCCATGAGCAACGATCGTTACGGGTTGCGCTTTTTGACTATGCACCAGCAGAACAACCATCTGGCAGGTGCAATCGTTCGTGCCATGATAGGGGCAAAGACAATCCACCTGTGCCACACGCGCGGCATGCAAATCGAACGTCCGCTCGACCTGGAAACCGCGTGCCATGAGCAGCTGCATTATCCAGGCAATAGTTGTTTCAGTGGATTGACACAAAGTCAATA
>JBAVJG010000681.1:0-7087 GCA_049687655.1 Anaerolineales bacterium
ATGACCGGGATGTTTTTGGTTTTATCGTCGGCTTTTATTTGCTGGTATACTTCCCAACCGTCCATATCTGGCATCATCAGGTCGAGCAGGACCAAATCGGGTGGATTCTGGCGCACTTTTTCCAGGCCCTCTTTGCCGCCTGCCGCACCAATCACGTCGAATCCGCGGCGGCCAAGTATCAGACGGATCAAATCGATCATTTCCGGTTCGTCTTCAATGCAAAGGATATGTTTGGGTTCTGTATCGTTCATATGATGCCTGTTGGCAAGTTTACCACAAAGCGAGGCTGTGTGAAAATTGTTACCTGGAATGTGAATGGCTTGCGCGCCGCTCTGAAGAAGGATGCGCTCAGCGTGGTTCTTGCCTGGACCCCGGACCTGCTCTGCCTACAGGAAATTAAAGCCCGTCCCGATCAGTTGACCGTTGAACAACGTAACATTCCGGGCTATCGAGTCATCTGGAATCCCGCAGAGCGCCCCGGATACAGTGGCGTAGCAACTCTCGCGCGTGAAGATCCATATGAAGTGGATTTAGGCATGAGAGCACCGCAGTTCGATGTTGAAGGACGTGTTATCCGCACCCGCCATCCAGACTTCCTACTCTATAACATTTACTTCCCCAACGGTCAGCGTGGCAAAGACCGCGTGGACTATAAGCTGGACTTTTACGCCCATTTGTTGGAAGCCTGCGATGAGTTGCACGCTGCGGGTCAGAATGTCATCATTACAGGTGACTTCAACACTGCTCACATGCCGATTGATCTGAAGAATCCCAAAGCGAATGAGAAGACCTCCGGTTTTTTGCCTGAAGAACGGGAGTGGGTGGGTAAATTCATCGAGCATGGTTTTGTAGATGTATACCGAAATCTTTACCCTGAACGCGAGCAATATACCTGGTGGACGTATCGCTTTAAAGCCCGTCAGCGCGGTATTGGCTGGCGTTTAGACTATTTTTTGGTTTCCGAAGCGCTCTTACCGCGTGTAAAAGATGTTATTATTCATGATGATGTGCCTGGTTCGGACCATTGTCCGGTTGAACTGATCATCGAATAGGCCTAAAGAGCCACGAATTATCTCGAATTGATTGTTTTTGACAGGAATATATAAGAAAATTATTATAAGAATTCCCCTGCTCTACTCGTCAGTAGAGTAGATTGGTATAATCGCATTGGTATTGGAGGATTATTCTGTGAATTCACGAAATCAGTCGTTTCTCGTGTACTTCCTGCTTATCGTTGCCATTGCTGCCATGTTCTACATGGGTTTCCGGCAAGACACGAGTAGCGAGGATGTATTAACGATCAATCAAGTCGCTCACGATATTCAAGTGGGCGAAGTCAATCGAATCATCGTCGATAGTGACGATAAAATTCAGGTCATTTATGCGGATGGAACGGAAATGCCATCGCAGAAAGAACCCGGAGCCACTTTAGTAGATCAACTCATCGGTCTGGGTGTGACAGCGGAGCAACTTGCCCCCGAAAATGTCAAACTTGAAGTAAAACCGCCTTCTTCCTGGGTGGGGATTCTCAGCAGCGTGGTTTACATCCTGCCTGTCTTATTGATGGGTGGTGTGTTGTGGTTCATTTTCCGACAGGCACAGGGCAGCAACAATCAAGCCATGGCCTTCGGCAAATCCCGCGCGCGCATGTTCAGTGGAGACCATCCCACGGTCACATTCGCGGATGTAGCTGGCGTTGAAGAGGCCAAGGAAGAACTGGGTGAAGTGGTTGAATTCTTGCGCGAACCACAAAAGTTCATTCAGCTTGGCGCGCGCATTCCGAAGGGTGTTTTACTGGTAGGGCCTCCCGGCACGGGTAAAACCCTGCTGGCTAAGGCTGTCTCCGGTGAGGCGGGCGTCCCGTTCTTTTCGATCTCCGGCTCGGAGTTTGTTGAAATGTTCGTAGGTGTAGGCGCCAGCCGCGTGCGTGACCTGTTCGATCAGGCCAAACGTCACTCGCCCTGTATCATCTTCGTTGATGAAATCGACGCTGTCGGTCGCCAGCGAGGGGCAGGCCTGGGCGGCTCGCACGATGAGCGCGAACAGACTCTCAACCAGATGCTGGTCGAAATGGACGGCTTTGACACCGACACCAATGTCATCATCGTGGCTGCCACCAACCGCCCTGACATCCTTGACCCGGCCTTGCTGCGTCCCGGTCGTTTCGACCGCCGCGTAACGCTGGATCGCCCGGATGTTCGTGGACGCGAGGCCATTTTGAAGGTACATGTCAAGGGCAAACCGCTTGATCCGAATGTTGACCTGGCTTCCCTGGCGCGCGGTACTCCCGGATTTGTCGGTGCTGATTTGGAAAACTTGGTTAACGAGGGCGCTATACTGGCAGCCCGGCGCGACAAGAAATCCATTGGCCAACCCGAACTGGAAGAAGCCATCGAACGCGTTGTCATGGGACCGGAGCGTAAATCACGCCTGATCTCGGACGAAGAGAAGCGCATCATTGCCTACCACGAAGCTGGTCATGCTGTTGTTGGCAATGCCATTGCTGAAGCCGATCCTGTCCAAAAGGTGACCATCGTCGGTCGCGGACAGGCTGGCGGCATCACCTGGTTCCGCCCGGACGAAGACCGCATCCTGATGTCCCGCAAGAAATTCATGGCCACCCTGGCCTATGCCCTCGGCGGACGTGTAGCCGAAGAACAGGTATTTGACGATATTACCTCCGGCGCATCCGGCGACTTAGAGCAGGTAACGCGCATGGCCCGCAACATGGTCACTCGCCTGGGTATGAGCGAAACACTCGGAAACATGGTCTATGGACAGAAGGAAGAGTTGATCTTCCTGGGTCGTGAGATTTCGGAACAGCGCGATTATTCGGATGCCATTGCGGAAAAAATTGATGCCGAAGTCCGCAAGATTGTGGACGAGGCTTATAAACGTGCCCAGATGACTCTGAAGAAATATCATAAAGAACTGGATGCTGTGGCCCAAAAACTGCTTGAAGCGGAGAGCATCACCCGCGAGGAATTCGAAGCAATCTTCCCGCCTCCATTTGAAAAGAAGAGCGGCACACCCCAGCCAGTATAAATCCTTGAGAAATAAAATTAATAGGACTTACGCAAAAATACGAAGGAAGCCCGAAAATAAGGGGGGGCGTGCGCAGCACGCCCCCCCTTATTTTCGGGATCTTTTAGCAATGTGCGTAAGTCCTAATTAAAAAACTCGGTCGAAGTTTCGACCGAGTTTTTTGTATGTAATGACATACAAGCCGCTTAGTTTACTTCCGCTTCCTTATGCTGTCTCACCAACTCGCGCCGCAAAATCTTGCCAACGGTGGTCTTGGGCAATTCATCGCGGAACTCGTAGTGGGTCGGTACTTTATAGGCGGCCAGCTTTTCCTTGCAAAAGGCCTTGAGTTCATCCTCGGTGGCTGTTTCGCCGGGCTTCAGCACGATCCAGGCTTTGACCGTCTCACCGCGATACGGATCAGGGATGCCAGCCACACCCGCTTCTAAGACCTTCGGGTGGTCCGCCAGGACCTCTTCTACTTCACGCGGCCATACCTGGAAACCGCCCGGTTTGATCAGTTCCTTCTTGCGGTCAACAATGTAGAAATAACCGTCTTCATCCATGCGGGCGATGTCACCCGTGAACAGCCAGGTCTTGCCATCCTTGAGCTTGCGCAGCGTGTTGGCGGTTTCGGTCGGCATGTTGTGATAGCCTTTCATCACCTGTGGCCCATTGATAACCAGTTCGCCAATCTCGCCAACTGGCAACTCTGTTTCACCATCGTCCAGGCTGATGATCTTGCAGTCTACGTCAGGCAGGGGCAGGCCAATGGAACCGGTGCGGTTCTCGCCCAGCAACGGGTTGCAGTGCGTGGCAGTTGGCGCCTCTGAAAGGCCAAATCCTTCGAACACTTTACCACCGGAGAGTTCTTCGAAACGTTCTTTCGTTTCCCGCAACAACGGCGCTGAACCTGAGATGCAGGCTTTAATGCTTGACAGTTTGTATTTTCCAGCGATCACATCCGGGTGGTTGTTGAGCGCATTGTACAGGGTGGGGACACCGGGAAAGATGGTCGGGTGATATTTGTTGATGTTTTCCAGCAAGTCCTTCAGGTCACGCGGGTTAGGGATCATGACCATGCTGGCGCCGGATGACATGGCCATCGTCATGCCTGCTACCATGCCATATACGTGGAAGAGTGGGATCGCCATCAGGGTGATTTCCTTGCCCTCGTCAAGGTTGACCATCCAGTATTTGATCATCAATGTGTCAGCTACCACGTTGTAGTGAGTGGCCACTGCACCCTTAGAAACCCCCGTGGTTCCGCCTGAGTACTGGAACAAGGCTGTATCATCGGGAGCAATTTCGAGCTGCGGTCGATCCGCGGGTTCATATTTGGCGATTAAATCCTGCATCCAGACATCGTCTTCCGGCAGGGGTCCTTCGATGCGGTGTCCGCCTTTTTTCTCCATTGCCAGTGTGAAGAGCAAGCGGGTGATGGGCGGCAAAGCCTCCTTGATGTTCGTCACGATCAGCTTCTCGATTTTGGTCTTGGGTTGGGCGACTTTGATGGTTTTGTAGAAATTGGTCATCACGAACATGACCTTGATGCCCGCATCGCTGGCCTGATGCTCGATCTCGGAAGCTGTGTAAAGCGGATTCGTTGCCACGACAACACCGCCAGCCTTCAAAATACCAAAATATGCCATTACAAACTGGGGCGTATTAGGCATGAAAATACCGACACGATCTCCCTTCCTTACGCCCATATCGGCAAGTGCGGCGGCCACGCGGTCGGCAATTTCGTTCATTTCCTTATATGAGATTTCGGCCCCTTTGAAGAGTGTACAGGCTTTATCAGGATACTTGCTGGCCGTTTCCTCCAGGAAATGGTAGAGTGGCTTTTTAGGATAGTCGATTGTTTTCGGAACGCCCTTGTCATACTTGGCGAACCAGGGACGGTCGTTCATGCTTCCTCCTCCTTCGGATTGGATAGTAGGTTGGCGATGTATTATTAGTATATAACAGGATAGATTCGAAAGTCAATCAGTGTATTTGATTTTTTGTATGCTAATTCAACAAGATTCTGTTTTGCAAATCCCACAGCCGACGGAATGTCCCGTCTAGTTCCAACAATTCGGCTTGCGTGCCGCGTTCGACGATTTGCCCACGCTCCATCACCAGGATTTCATCCACATGCTCCAATCCGACCAGCCGATGCGTTATGAGCAGCGCGGTTTTGTTTTTCATCACGCCGAAGAGTGTTTCCAGCAACTGTTTCTCGGTTAATGGGTCGAGGTTGGCAGTAGGTTCATCCAGGATCAGGATGGGTGAACCTTTCAGCAAGGCGCGCGCAATTGCCAGCCGCTGACGTTCGCCGCCCGAGAGACGGGTTCCCTGTTCGCCGATGAAGGTGTTGTATCCCATTGGGAACTCCCGAATGAACTCATGAATTTGCGCCTTTTTTGCCGCATCTTCGATTTCTTCCTGGGATGCGGAGGGGCGCGCCAATCGTAAATTGTCACGGACGCTGGCATTAAAGAAATACGAACTTTGCGAGACTACCCCGCATCGTCCCCGGACTTCATCCTGCTCCAGATCATGCAACGGTTCGCCACCCAGACGGATGTTCCCCGAACTGTACTCCCAGAACCTGAGCAACAAACTTACAATCGTACTCTTCCCCGCGCCACTCGGCCCGACGATGGCGAGGCTGTTGCCCTGGGAAAGATTGAATGTAATGTCATTTAACGCAGGGAACGATGTGTTTGGGTAAGAAAATGTAACAGCATTAAAAGCAACAGCCGACCGTGGACTATAGACCGTGGACGGTGCTTCTTCGGTCAACGATCTACGGTCTACGGTCATGGGGGGCGCGTCAACAATTTCAAACAATCTACCCGCTGCTGCGCGCACACTTTCCCACATTTGCGCGGCCAGGGGCAGGGGGGTGACAGCTTCGAAGGAGGCCAGAGTCAACAAGGTCAACGTACCGAGCATCACGCCTTCCAGGCGGCCAGCGCTGACAAGCGGAATGGTCAGGAAGAGCACCGTCCACATGCCCAGGTTGGTGAGGGTAACCGTCAATGCGGATTGCAGTCCGCTGATGCTCGCCATCTGCTGTTGGGCCTTTCCGTACATATTTCCTGTTTCTGAGATGAGATTCAGCCTGTCTGCGGCACGGCCATAAGCCAGGATATCAGGCAATCCCTGGATGCCGTCCACGAGCTGTGCCTGCAGGTCGGAGCGCAGGGTGATGAGCGTCTTTCCGGGTCGGCGGCTGAGGAGTTGTGAAATGATGGGCAGGATCAGGCCGAGAGTGAGGAAAAATCCGATCAAAACGATGGCAAGGATCGGGTAGAACGCAGCGAGGAAGATGGATACTCCGATGGCGGTCAATAGGGCGACCAAAGGCGGTGTAACCACGCGCACGTAGAAGTTTTCCAGCGTTTCCACGTCACCGATGATGCGGGTGAGTAGGTCCCCGGCGCGGTAATCCATCAGGCGAGCAGGGGCCAGCGGTTCCAGCTTTTTGTAGAACCAGACGCGCAGGCGGGAGAGCAATCGGAAGGTGACATCGTGCGAAACCAGTCGTTCGGCATAGCGGAAAACCCCGCGGCTGATGCCGAAAAAACGCACTCCGACGATGGCAACCTGTAACTCTGCAATCGACGGATGTAACGCGGCAGTCGAGATAAGCCAGGCGGAAGTACCCATCAGGGATACATTGGCGCCGATGGTCAGCATGCCGAGTAATACGGAGAGAGCGACCCAGTTCCAGGAGCCGGTGAGGAAAGATAGCAGGCGGGGGAGGATGGAAGTTGGTGCATGGAGAATGGGTGATGGTTTAACGTGAGAAGTGAGAAGTGAGGAGTGAGAAGGCGTTGAAACCTCTGTGGTTACCTCATCACTTTCTACTTTTTCTGATTCACTTACTCCATAGGCTTTTACCATCCCTGCATAAGCTCCGTCCTTAGCCATCAACTCACTGTGCGTTCCCTGCTCTACGATCTGGCCTTTTTCAAGCACGATGATTCGGTCAGCCTGGAAGACGGTGTTGAGTCGATGGGCGAGGGTGATGACTGTTCGGCCCTGCATGAGTTGCCGGGTGGACGCTTCC
>JBAVJG010000682.1:0-3959 GCA_049687655.1 Anaerolineales bacterium
GCCCATACCTTTGAGACCGCGCGGGTCGTAAGCCGGGATGCCCTGGCCCTTGACCGTCATGGCCAGTTCAGGGTGCCCAAAGTGCTCAGCGGTGGCATTTGCGCCATTTGCCAGGACATTGCCAAACCCTTCACGATGGGCAATCATTCTGGCTGCATTTGTCATGCCCTCCGGGTCGCCCCACTTCAATTCGCCTTCGCCGTTGGTAAAGCCTCTTTCGCTGGCTTCCATCCAAACCGAGAGCGGGTGACCTACCTCGATGGCGTCGAAACCATAGTCGTTGGCCAGATCGATCATCTTGGCAACCAGGCGGGCATCATCATTGCCACAGTTGGCGCCTACCGACCATGACGGTTCGTATTCGACCGATTCCATGTGCAGGCCCTTGTACGGGCCGTCCTTCACTTCGACTTCTTTCTTGCAGGCCACCGGGCAGGCGTGGCAGGTGGGATCGTCAACCAACAGGTTTTCCTTGACGTATTCGCCGCTGATCTTCTCGCCGCCTTCACCAAAAGACGTGACTGTGCTATTCTTGGTAGGCAGAGCGCCAATGCTGTTGGTGATGTTCATCAGCACGTTGGTGCCATAGACCGAGAGACCGCCTTTGCGCGGGCTGGTGATGTTCTCCTCGGCCATGATGCCCTTGAGCGCACGTCCGCGAATGGGGATACAAACATCGCGGTCAGATGCCTTGACGATGTTCTTCCTGGCATCGATGACGACAGCTTTCAGATTCTTGCTGCCACCTACACAGCCTGTGCCGCCGCGTCCGCTGGCGCGGTCGTTTTCGTTAATCCAGCAGGCGAACTTGACCTGGTTTTCTCCGGCCGGGCCAATCGCGATTACGCTCAATTCTTTCTTGTCTTTTTCATATTTATCCTGGAAGAATTTGACCGTATCATGTACGCCCATACCCCATATTTCCGATGCGTCCAGCAATTCAACTTTATCTTCGGTCACATAAGCATAAACAGGCTTTTCAGCCTTGCCTTTGAAGATCAAGCCGTCGAAGCCGGCCCAACGCAAACGTGCCGCGCTCCAGCCGCCATGGTGACTGTCAGTGACTGTTCCGGTCAACGGCGATTTGGTAACGATCGCCATACGACCGGTCATATTGAATTCCGAGCCAGTCAATGGACCATTCATAAAGCACAAGATGTTATCAGGGGAGAGCGGGTCTACCTCGGGGCCATTTTCATACACATATTTGACGCCTAGTCCGCGCGCACCGATATATTTGAGCTTCCATTCTTCTGGCGCATCGCCATACTCGACTTTGCCGGCTGTCAGATCAACAAAGCCGATTTTATTTGCATATCCTCCGAGCATAAGCTGAACCTCCTTTATGGGTTGCCAAAATGTAAAACGAGTGCCACAATATATGAAAGTATAGGGTAACTTTGATTTCACCATAATAAGCTACAAGTTACCCTACGCCTATTTCTATTGTGGTACTAGCCATGCTGGCTGGTGGATGTTGTTAATATAGAATAGCATTTTGCCATATTGAGTGTCAATAATTAAGTTTTTCCTTAACTGAAAAGGTGACATTCTTCCTGATTTTTCCTAATCACTCTCACATTGTTTTTTGCGTTATACTACTTCACGATAAATCCGGGTACTTACGACGGAAATTTTCAAAGAACCGCTATTTTCTCAATAAGCCTATGAAACAACTCCTCCAAAATATGCGCGACGGCAAAGCCCTGGTTGAAGATGTCCCTGTGCCAACACCCCGGGCGGGCATGGCGCTCGTCAAAACGGAAGCAAGCCTGGTGTCCGCTGGAACCGAGCGGATGGTGGTCGAATTCGCTGAGAAATCGCTGGTGGGGAAGGCGCGCTCGCGTCCCGACCTCGTCCGTCAGGTGATTGACAAGGCCAAACGTGAAGGTCTGCTGGCGACAGTCCAGGCCGCTTTCGACCGCCTCGATCAACCCATGGCATTAGGGTATTCATCAGCAGGAACCATCTTAGAACTCGGCGAAGATATGAACGGTTTCAAGGTCGGTCAGCGCGTGGCTTGTGCAGGAGGTGGCTATGCCGTGCATGCCGAGTACGCGGTGGTGCCTCGCAACCTGCTCACGCCCCTGCCGGATACTGTCGATTTCGAATCGGCGGCCTTTACTACCCTGGGCGCGATTGCCCTGCATGGTTTCCGCCTGGCTGAACCGCAGATCGGTGAGACGGTGACCGTGATCGGAATGGGGCTCTTAGGATTATTGACAGGACAAATCGCAGTCGCAGCGGGATGCCGTGTGCTGGGCATTGACATCGACCCGGAGCGCATCGCCCTCGCTTCGTCCCTCGGACTTCAGGTCTGCTCCCGTGACCAGGCCGAGGATTACGCTCGAACATTTACCGCCAACCGCGGCTTCGACACGGTCATCATCTGTGCAGACACATCTTCCAATGACCCGGTTGAACTGGCCGGCGAAATCGCGCGCGATCGCGGGAGAGTAGTGGCCACCGGCGCAGTAGGGCTGGAATTCCCGCGCAAACTGTATTACGAAAAAGAATTATCCTTTATCAACTCACGCTCTTATGGCCCGGGCCGTTACGATGCGGCATATGAGGAAGGTGGCAAGGACTACCCGATCGGCTATGTGCGCTGGACAGAAGGCCGTAACTTCGAAGCGGTTGTCGACTTGCTGGCAAGTGGCAAATTACAGGTGGAGCCGCTTATCACACATCGGTTCCCCATCGATAAGGCGACCAAAGCGTATGATGTGATTACGGGCAAGAAGGCGGATCCGTTCCTTGGTGTTTTACTGACTTATGAAAGTGCGAAGCCCGACGTGCGAAGTGCGCGCGTTGAGTTCCATGCCGCTGTCGCACCTCGTACCTCGCACGTAGCACTTGGTGTTTTAGGTGCCGGTCTCTTTGCCAATGCAACTTTGCTCCCCGCTATCAAAAAAGTGGCTGGCATCGACCTGGTCGGAATCGCCTCTGCAGGCGGATTGCATGCCCAGCACGCCGCCAAGAAATTCGGCTTTGCCTACGCCGCTTCGAGCGATGACGAAGTCATCAACGATCCCAACATCAACACGATTGCAATTCTCACCAGACATAACATCCATGCAGAATTGGTGCTTAAGGCTTTGGAAGCTGGGAAGCATGTGCATGTAGAAAAACCTCTAGCCATTAACACAGAACAACTTGACCAAATCACCGAAATTCTGAAATCCAATTCCCATTCTCTAATCTCCGTAGGCTATAACCGTAGATTTGCTCCGCTGGCACAACAGTTAAACTCCTTTCTGAAAAACCATACCGAATCACTTTACGCTCATTATCGCGTGAACGCCGGGTATCTCCCTTTGAATCACTGGACCCAAGATCCCGAGATTGGCGGTGGGCGTATCATCGGCGAGGGCTGCCACTTCATCGATTTCATCACCTTCCTGGTTGGCGCAGCGCCGGTCAGCGTTAGCACTGTGGCTATGCCAGATGGCGGCAAATACCGCGAGGACAATGTCTCGATGACTTTCACCTTCCCGGATGGCTCGGTCGGCGTGGTGGATTACCTAGCCAACGGTGACAAGTCCTTCCCCAAGGAGCGCGTCGAAGTCTTCTGTGGCGGGGTGATCGCCGTGCTTGACGATTTCCGCTCACTGGAGATGGTTCACGAAGGCCGCCGAAAAACCGTCAAAGGAGCGCAGGACAAGGGTTGGAAGGACGAGTGGGTACATTTTGCCAATTCCATCCGCGAAGGTAGCCAGCCGCCGATTCCCTATGAGCAGTTGATCGGTGTGACAAAGGCTAGCTTTGCAGCAGTGGAGTCCCTTCGCCGTACTGGTAAGAAAATCGAGTTGTAAAGAGGTGTTCCATGAAGATCTCAGAACGTATCCAAAACTATCTGTCCATTTTGGAGATTCGTCAAAAATCAAGGCGCTGGAATGTAATCTTCGTTGGCGGGATATTTGTCGTTTCGATTCTTTCCACATTGGCCCTTGGTCTGG
>JBAVJG010000683.1:0-1801 GCA_049687655.1 Anaerolineales bacterium
GTAGTGGAGTCGAAGGGCAGTATTGCCAGGCATATGGGTCCTTCGACTGCGCCTTCGTTGCACTCAGGCTCCGCTCAGGATCCCTATGACGCCGAACCCATCTTCGGCAAATCCAACCTGATCTTCACCCTGGCCGCCGCGGACGGCCTGCTTAAAATCCCGCCGGACGCCACTGGCCTGAGCGCGGGCGAGCTGGTGGAAGTGTCGCTGGTTTAAAAAAGAATTTGCCCCGAGGATGTTAAAAGTTTCGGGGTGTTTATGTTCTATATAAACTGAATTACAGAAGAATCGTGCAATAAAGGAGCGGACATGGAACCACTCTCGACAGCATTGTTGGCAACGGCACTATTCGAAGCCGGGAAGAAACTGGCAGAGAAAGGCCTGGTCGATCCTGCGCTTGAAAAGGGCTTGGAGAATTTCAAAAGTTGGCTGACCAGTGGGTATGATGCCAAAAAAGCGGATTCTGAATTGAGAAATACATTTGCGGCTGTCATTGCTGAAGTAGAAGGTGCTGAAAAAGATGAAGATGAAGTGGCTGCCTGGCTCAAGAATGTTGGCCTGGATCGGTTGCAGTCGCCGCGCAATGATGCCTTGAGAAAACAGGTTGCCACAACTCTGATCTCTTTTACCGATCCGGAAGCAGCTCCCCCGGATGAATTGATCGATGCGCTTGGTTGGCCGCGTAACAGGGCGACAGAACTTTCCTCCCTGCTTGGAAACCTTCGTGCAAACCTGTCTAAAAATGCTTCCTGGAAGCCTTTGTTTGAGTATGCGGATGATGCCGAACAGCGGGGATTGCTCAAGGATATTCTGTCCGGTATTACGCATCTCGAACGCACACTTGTCCAAACTCCTGCGGGAACGGCCTTTCGAACCGTGCTCATTGAATCCGGACTTTCTGAAGAGCAAATTGCAGAGATCGACCTGACTTACAGGAAGGGCTTACAGAGGGATTTTGAAAAACTGAAAACGCAAGGTCTATCTCCTGCCCAACTTCCCAAATCAATTCAGTTGCCTTTGAAGGATATTTATCTGGAACTGGGATTGATACCTTTGCGGACCCAACGAGAGCAGGAGGAAGAACTGGGACATTTGCTCGAGGCAAAAGAACCCGAACGGCTTGAACGCGAAAAGCAACACCAGCAACAACGTGTGACGGATGCTTTATTTGAAAGCCCGCGTATGGTTGTTGTAGGAAAACCGGGCAGTGGCAAAACCGTTTCGCTAAAATTTATTGCGCTCATGCTGGCAATGGGTGAAACGGGTGTTATTCGATTGCGTTTGGATAAAGCCTATGTGCCTTTGTATGTTCGCCTGGCGGACTATGCGGACAAACTCAAGGATGATTCGACTCTGGCCCTGGAAACATTTTTGCTTGATTTTATTGGGAAGAACTATCCCGGCGCAAGGCGGCAGGGTGAGTTTTTGCAGACGGCGCTGAACAGGGGCGAGTGCATGGTTTTGCTGGATGGGTTGGACGAAGTCGGTGATATCGGAGATTCGCTCTTGCACGGGAAAACTCTGCGTTCTTCGGTCGTGGATCAAGTACAACGGTTTTCCAATCGTCGTTGTAGTGATGATTGCAGGAATCGAATCATCGTATCCAGCCGTCTGGAAGGGTATCAACCGGGAAATCTATCTAATTTCGATGAAATGGAACTGGCTGCGCTAAGTGTTCCGGATGAAGTGCAAGACTTTCTTCTGCGCTGGTTTATCGCATACGAGCAGGGATATCATCCGGAACTTGCCCGCGATGTCGCTTTAAGAAAAGCGCAGGGACGCGTGGAATCGTTGATGAACG
>JBAVJG010000684.1:0-3190 GCA_049687655.1 Anaerolineales bacterium
AACACTAAGGGCTTCGATATTACCCAGGGACAAGGCCGATCTCATATTATTTCCAAGTTGTTGGATAGCGATAGTTGCAAACTCGATGGGGATGCCAATTTCGTTGGTTTCCGTGAGTGTATACATACCGATCATCGGCTGATTGCGTTTGAATGACGTGCTGAGCTTTTTATCTTGTTCATCAATTGATTGTACCCTTTCGGTAGGGATATCCGATGTTAGTAAAGTTTCCACGGACTGGATTGCCTCTTGAAGCGATTCGCCCAGAAAATGTGCCGGGATACGATTTCGTAATTCGGGAAGTATGTTGAAAATACGGCCACCATAGGCCACCCGCCCTCCGCTGGCGTTCAGGTAAGCGGCTGTCTCACGCAAGTCACTAGCGGTTTGCAACTGCTGTGCAGAGAGAATAACAAGATGCGGTTTTACGGTTCGCAGGGTTTCGTTGAAGCGTTGAATGGGAACATTGGCTCCCAGATAAACGACTTTCAATCCGCGGCGCCGAAGCAAAAGGGTCAGCAACAATGGAACAAAAACGTGTTGTTCGCCCGGTGTGCAGCCAATCAGGATCGAATAGGGTCGGGTGGGAGGAGGGGCCGCTGAGATAAGCGCGTCCAGGCGGCGCTGGGCCAGGGCTGACGTGAAATGCTCCTGCTGGACGGTGGCTTTAGCCTGGTACCACATTTCGCCAATTTCATTAAGTCCGCGTTGTAACACTTCCACGCAGACGGTTTCCAGCGGATGCGTCGCAAAGGCCTGGTTGAGTACCTGCTCGGCATTGTTTTCGTCGAATACCAGGCAGGCATCCAGCCAACTTTTTCGGATGATATCCAGGTTGGCGCTGGAGAGGGTGACAAGTTGTTGAGAAGGGGCGGGCAGTGGGTCCCGCCCTGAGGCGGTCAGTTCATTCCACAAATCCACTGCGTTGGAGATGCTTAAACCCTCGCCTTGTTTCTCTATCAGCCATTTGATGATCTCGATATCGCGTTGGGAGTACAGTCTGTGGCCGCCGGGTGTACGATCAGGCATAGGCAGGCCATAGCGGCGTTCCCAGGCGCGCAGGGTATCGGCGGCGATGCCGGTCTCTTTGATGACGGCTTTCAAGTTGTAGGTGGGCGTAGTGCTGATGGACATCTTTCCTCCAGAAAAGGGTCTTGTGCCGCAGAAATCTAAAATTGTTGCGGTAATTATTCGGTTGCAGCAGCGACTGCATTGACCATGTTTTGCACAGTTATTGTACCCTTTTCTATCAAAATTCGCTCGGTTGTTAGCCTTGCAGATAACAACACGATAGGCAGACCTGTGCCGGGATGCGTGGAAGCGCCGGCAAAGTACAGGTTCTTGTATTTTTTATGACGGTTCTGCGGACGCAGATAACCGACTTGCCAGAAATTGTGACTCAGGCCAAAGGCTGCGCCTTTTTCAAGATTGAAACGTTCCTTCCAGTCTTCGGGCTGGTACACGATCTCAAACTTGATATGACTCTCGAGATCGTCGATGCCCATCTCTTTGGAAAGCCGTTCGAAGACGGTCTGGCGTGCCCGGTTGACGCGTTCTTCCCAATCCTGCTCGGAGGCTGCGTCCAGGTGGCCGACCGGGACCAGTACATACAGCGTATCCTGGCCATCGGGTGCGGCCGCAGGATCGGTTCGTGCCGGTGCGTGGACGTAAAAACTGGGCACATTGGGAAGTTCGTGATCCTTGAAGATTTCGTCAAAGGAGGCTTTGTAATTCCCGCCCAGAAATACGTTGTGGTGCGCGACCTGCGGATATTGCTTGTCGACACCCCAGTAGAACATGATAGTGGAGCAGGTGTACAGCTTTTTGTCCAGTTTTTTGGCTTCAACGGGGTCGGGCAATAGTTCTTTATAAATATAAGGCAGGTCTGCGTTGCCAACAAATATATCAGACGAGAATGTACGCCCGTCTTCTAGAACCACGCCTAATACCTTTTCGCCATTTGTTTCCAACTTTTTGGCGGGGGCGTTGTAGACGAACTTGACACCCAGTTTTTCAGCAACATCGACCAATGCCTGGATACCAGCATACATGCCGCCCATCGGATACCAGACGCCTTCGGCCAGTTCGGTGTATTGCAGCAGGGAGTAGGTGGCCGGGGCGTCGTAAGGGCTGAGTCCCAGGTACATGTTTTGGAAGGTGAAAGCAGCCTTCAGGCGTTCATCTTTGAAGTAGCGGCCTGTGTTGCGATAATGTTTGTCCAATGCTTTTAATTTGAAGATCAGTGGCAGGTTTTTCAGGCTGAAGTAATCGAAAATGCTGAAGAAATTACGACCCACAAATTTTTCCAGTGAGATTTTGTAGTGCTTGGCGCCTTCAGCAATGTAATTCAGGAATCCTGTGAAGGCGGTCTTATCGATTTTTTCTAATTGTTCTTGCATCTTGCCAATGTTGGAGGTCAGTTCCAGTTGTAAGCCATCATCGAAATGGACTTTATAGGTCGGGTCGATGCGGCGCAGATCGAGATGGTCTTCCATCTTTTCACCCAGAGAGGCAAAGGTCTCCTCCCAAACTTCGGGCATCAGGAACAGGGTTGGGCCGATGTCGAAGCGGTGTCCGTCACGTACGATCTGATTGGCGCGTCCGCCGGGGGTTTCGTTCTTTTCGAGCACGGTCACGCTGTAGCCGTTTTTGGCTAACCGGGCGGCAGTAGCGATTCCGCCGATGCCTGCGCCGATCACGATAGCGGTTGGTTTTTGAGTCATGGTTCTCCTCGTACTCCCTACTCCTTTTATGGAGAGGGTAGGTGGGTATCGATTGATTTATCTATATTATACACGTTGTATAAATTTTGTCAAGATATAATTAAACAAAACCTTGACAAAATGGACAAAACCTGTATACTTTAGCTATCAAACCTTTGGAGGTAGCTTATGGAAATGCAGGCTCGCTGGGAAAACCAATTACTCGCTTTGGCTGGGAATGTACCCCATCCTTCTACTCGCCCCTTCTTTTCTTACTGGGCCGGGGATGCCGCGCTCCATAAGGCTTATGCCCGCGCTGAAGAAATCACCCGTGAGCATAGCAAATCCTTTTACCTTGCCTCGCAGCTTCTGCCCGAAGAGAAACGCTCCGCTGTGCGGGCTCTGTATGCATTTTGCCGTACGGTGGATGACATTGTGGACGAAGATACGGTGGACGAACGGGATGTCCATCTTGATTACTGGCGCGA
>JBAVJG010000685.1:0-1624 GCA_049687655.1 Anaerolineales bacterium
TTCCTCGTGATTTCCTGGTGATCCAGATCGGCTTTTTGCTCTATGGCCTTTCGATTGCGCTGGCAATCCGCGCCAACCTGGGGACCGGCACCTGGGCCGTTTTAGATGTGGCGCTTTCCTATATCACAGGTTGGACGCCCGGTACTATGACCGTTTTGGTCGGCTTTGCCGTACTGGTTTCTGCGCTGCTGATGCGCGAGCAGATCGGATGGGGTACGCTGGGGAACATCCTGAGCATCGGCCCCTGGTTGGACCTGATGCTGTATTTCATCCCATCAGTGGAAAACAACTGGCCGGTTCAATTATTGATGTTACTGGTGGGCATCCTGCTGCAAGGGGTGGCCACCGCCATCTACATCGGCGTGGACGCGGGCGCAGGTCCGCGTGACAGTTTGATGCTGGCGGTCAAGCGCACCACAGGCATCAGCTACCGCCTGGCGCGCGGCATTATCGAGGTGACGGTGCTGGTCATCGGTTGGTTATTAGGCGGCCCGGCCGGGATCGGGACGGCCATCCACGCACTGCTGGTTGGCACAGCCATGCAATGGGCCTTCAAGATTTTTCGTGTGCAACCGCATCGAAATCAGGAGACGAAGACTGTGCAGGTGGAAAGCGTGGCTGATTAGATCAACCTTGCAATTTTTTAAACATTCCTTCGCAAGGTTTCTCCACAAAAAATCAGCATATAATTTCATCGAGGTACCATCATGACAAAATCGGACATCGAATTCCCCGCGCAAGTTGACCTGGAAGAAAAAATCTCGATCTGGGCGCATGATCTGCGCTCGCCTTTTAATCATGTACTGGGATTTACCAAGATGGTATTGAAAGGCATGAGCGGTCCGTTGACCGACCAGCAAACTGAAGACCTGACCACCGCCTATAACAGCGCTCTGCGCGCCATGTCACAGGTCAATAATCTGATCGAGATCGCCCGCCTGCAGCGCGGCGAAAAGGACGTCAACCGCGTATCAGTGGAATTGCAGGCCTTCCTGGACCAGACCATCGCGGGTTGGCAGAAGAACAATCCTGGGATAGAGATGCCCATCGCAGTCCTTATCACAGCTGATTCCCCCAGCGTCGAATTGGACAAGTCGCAAACCGGCTGGATCCTGAATGGTTTTTTCTCCTACCTGGCAGCTTATTCCGAGGGCACCGGGGGGCTGACCTTAGAAGTCGGTGAGGAAGATAAGAGGCTGGTTTTCACTCTACATCAGATAGGGATCACAAAAAAAGGTTATGACGAGATGACCATGGAGATGTACGCTCAAATTTGCAAGGCTTACATCGAGCTGCAAGGCGGGGAAATCCAGAAGAGTGAGTTGGATGAAACAGAAGCGTCCGTCCAGTTTACTTTGCCAAAGTAACTGGTTGGATAAAATCACTGTATAACGAACAAGGCGGAGCGCGTGGCTCCGCCTTGATTTATTAACCGAATATCGGTTATTTCTTGGCTTTGTGTACGACGATAGAACCTCCTCCTAACGCTTGCTTTGAGCCGTTATCATAGATGTTTCCATGATCACCCCAAATCTGGATGCGGAAGGTATCCGGGCCGTCATCGTCAGCCCAGAGCATGAACTTGTAATTTCCTTCTCCATTAATCGTACCATCACCCTTGAAC
>JBAVJG010000686.1:0-2614 GCA_049687655.1 Anaerolineales bacterium
GTTCTACATGCAAAAAACCCATAAGCCATTTACCACCCGAGTCTTTGCAGCCTTAGGGCTGGGTATCGCATTTGGCATATTCATGCAGTATGTAACCGAAGAAGCTCTTTCCGCTACGATGGTGTGGGTCTTTGCTGTTGCATACATCTATGTGCGCTTGCTATGGATGATGGTTATCCCCTTGGTCATGGTTTCCGTGATATCCGCATTTGTGAAGATGGATGTTTCTGCCAAATTCGGAAAGATCACAGGCAGGGTGTTACTGGTTTTAGTTGGTACGGCCATGATCGCTGCCCTGGTCGGTGGTTTGACATCTGCTACCTTCGGTTTGAATGCCAATCTGATCACCCCCGGTGAAGAAGAAATCAGCAATGGGGAATCTTTGGTTGAGCAGCTTTCAAATGTGGACGGGGTAGAAGCGCTTCTTAATCAAATTGTCGAAATCGTCCCTGCCAATGTATTCGAAGATATGACGGGCTCCAGAAGTGCTTCAACCATATCTGTGGTTTTCTTCTCTGCGCTGATTGGACTTTCTGTTATTGGCATCCGCGAGAAGTATCCAGAATCTGCAGCGGCTTTCACTAAAGGCGTTGAGGTTGTCAAAGATGTCGTGATGCGCCTAGTCACGATCGTATTGCGCTTCACTCCGTATGGTATTTTGGCTTTGATAACGAATTTCATCGCAAACAGTAATTGGGCTGCCATTCAAAACCTGATCCTTTTTGTCCTTGCCACGTATGTCGCGTTGATTGCAATGTTCCTGATTCACCTGATAATTCTGGCTTCACGCGGAATCAACCCAATCACCTACGTACGGAAAGCCTGGCCGGTGTTTGTCTTTGCTTTTTCATCGAGAACCAGCATGGGCGCCTTACCCTTGAATGTTGATACACAAGTAAACAAAATGGGTGTATCGGGAGGTATCGCAAATATGTCAGCCAGTTTTGGATTATCAATTGGACAAAATGGCTGTGCAGGCGTTTACCCTGCCATGCTGGCTGTGATGATTGCTCCAGCAGTAGGGCTAAATCCACTTGCCCCGGGGTTTTTAATTCCACTGATCATCGTTGTAGCTATTAGCTCCTTTGGCATTGCCGGGGTTGGAGGTGGAGCTACAAACGCAGCCCTGGTCGTGCTCTCAGTCATGGGGCTGCCGGTAGAGTTGGTGGGCTTGATGATCTCAGTTGAGCCCCTGATGGATATGGGCCGAACCGCCCTCAACGTAAGTGGGTCTATGGTAGCTGGTTTGGTCACAGCAAAATCCGTAGATGAGTTGGATACGGATATTTACAATCAACCTTCAACTCAGGTTTATGCCGAACAAGCTATATAACAAAGGAGTTCAGTAACCAAAAAAATGCACATTACATTTGCATGATTTCGATCAAAAATTAATCAGGAGAAAAAAATGAAAAAGACGTTAGTAACTATAGGAATAATAGTTTTCGTGATAGGTGTTGCCCTGTTCGGTACAGCGTATCTGGTAATGGCTGAAGGTAATAATGTCATCAATGCTTGTGTTGCCAAAGATGGTTCCGTGCGAATAGTGGCCCTGGAGGGGCAATGCAAAAATAAGGAAACTCCATTGAGTTGGAATAGACAGGGAGAGCCAGGCGCTGCCGGGGTGTTGGGATTTTATACTGTCACGAGTGAGGTGGATGTGCCTGGAAACTCACTAAACTTTGCGACAACCGCGAGATGTGATTTCGGGGATGTAGTAACAGGTGGCGGTTATCGCTATTTGGATGATGAGGGATATCAAATTGCTTTTGACGGAAGTAGCTCGATTGCAAATCATCCCAAAGAATCACAAGACGGACTTGGAGAAGGTTGGCAGGTTAGTGTTTGGAATAACAGTGGTATCGAAGTTGTTCTGGAGGTTTCTGCCATTTGTGCTGATCTTACGCCGTGAAGTATACGGCTCTTTGAGACCCGAAAAATCATTAATTAAATAGGGGACCGATTTCTTTTATTAGGTACAAAATACTCCAGCACCTTGCAAAAGCACCGGTCTCTTATTTGCCAAATTCTGGAATAGGTCATTAAAACAAAACTCTTTAGATATTATTGATCATCAAAAAGAGAGAGAACAAATATGCGTAGCGATTTCGTTTATAAATTCAAATACCTTCCTTTTATATTGATACTCCTTTTCATCACTGCATGTGAACCATCTATACAAGCCACCACAACCCCAACAGCTCAGCCAACACTTGCTCAACCCACGGCCACGCTGACAAACTCCCTAATACCTGAACCGACAATAACACCTACACCCACCTCGACTCCCCTACCCAAAATTGACCTGGATATCGAACTGCCAGAGGGAGATCCAGAATCAGGCTATCTGACTGCAATTCGGTATAGATGCCACGGTTGTCATGCGAACGAATTACATCCTACATCTGGCCCACGTTTTACATCTGATGGAGAATTGCCATTCGTTCTGGAACGAGGCATAATGCGCATTAAAGCCTCTGATTATGAAGGCAGGGCGACTAACAATCAAGAATACATGATCGAATCGATCTTTCAACCAGAAGCCTACATTGTTCCTGGTGATTGGGAAGAGTCCATGCCGACTACTTTCCAGCAAAGAATTTCAGATCAGGAG
>JBAVJG010000687.1:0-1895 GCA_049687655.1 Anaerolineales bacterium
GAAAAAGGGGAACGTGTTTTTGCCGTAGTTGGAAGTGGGCACGTCATCCGCCAAGAATGGAATCTTCGCGCCGTGTTCAATATGGAACCGGCATGGGATCAACCGGCAGAAGAGCCCAATCCATAATCTTCGCTACTAATTTTACAAAAGCATGTATTTTTCTTTATAATGAGATAAAGCCACCCAAACACAAAAGGTAATCCTATGCCCTTCTCCTTAGTCAACTACTCCCAGGGTGACCCGGCCTGGAAATCGGTCAAGATCGGCTCCAGCAGCGAGACCATCGGCCACGTGGGCTGCGCGTTGACCAGTGTGGCTATGCTGGTCAGCGGGCACGGCTACCCCGAAACGCCCAAGACGCTCAACGCCAAGCTCAAGGCGCGCGGCGGCTTCGTGGATGCGGCCATCATCTGGGGCGCGGTCACGGGGATTTATCCGCAGATCGTCTACCGCAACCTGGTGCTGTGCCGCGATACCGCCGCGCCGCTCTCCCAGATCGACGCCTACCTCACCAAAGACCAGCCCGTGCTGGTGGAGGTGGATAGCTCGCCCAAGGCTGGCCTGCAAACGCACTGGGTGGTGCTCTATAAAAAGCAGGGAGACGACTACCTGATTCTGGATCCCTGGCCCCACCCCACCGAGAGCGGCCAGGAGGTCACTCTCACCTCACGTTACAGCCACGGCAAACCGCTCAAGAAGAGCATTACGGCTGTTGTCTTCTATGAATGCCTGCAGAGCGGGTTGGGTGACTCCGGGGATACCGCATCAACGGAACCGGCCTCACCGACCGAGCCGGGGACGTACGTCCGGATTCCCGTCAGTGTAGAGGCCGGTCTGCGCCTGCGTTCCGCGCCCACGACTGCTTCCGCGACCGTAGCCATCGAGCCGCCCGGCGTATTAATGCGCGTGCTCGAACCGGTAGAGGTGGCTAAACCCAAGATCGGCGTTTACGACCAGTGGATTCACGTCCGTGATGAGGCGGGGCGCGAGGGCTACGTGGCTGCCTGGTATGTGGAAGAAGGGCCAACCGTTGAGGGTGAAGATAAGCCCTCTGAACCGGAAACAAGCCCAGATGAGTCTGAAGCGGAGCCCGTCTCTGAACCAGAAACAATTCCTGAGCCACCTGTACCGAGCGACAACGAGGTAGAACCTGTTCCAGTTCCAGCACCTGAGTCAGACTCACTGACCGTCTACGTTTTGAAGTCTGTTGGCGATGCTGGCCTGCGTCTGCGCAAGACCGCCAGTCTGGGCGGCGCGCTGGTGGCCGTCGAAAAAGCCGGTGCAGCGTTGACTGTCCTGGAACCTGCCGACGAGGCGCGCGCAAAAATCGGGGAAGAAGGCAAATGGATTCATGTATCCGATCCCAAACAACGGCTGGGCTACGTGGCCGCGAATTATGTTGAAGTGGACTCTACACCCGTCGCTGAAACACCACCTGTGCCGCCTGCACCGGTTCCAACAGAACCGGTGAGCGATAGCGAGGTAGAACCCGCGCCCGCGTCTTTTGCCGTTTATGTTACCAGCGCCGCATCTGCCGGATTGCGGATGCGTAGCGAGCCGAACACAAACTCATCCACGCTGACGATCCTGCCCGCGGGCAGCGAGTTGAAGATGCTGGATGGCACGACCAAAATGATCGGCGTATACGGCAAATGGCTCAAAGTGCGCGAAACAGGTGGGACGGAAGGGTATGTTGCCGCCTGGTACGTGCGCAAGTAGAGGCCTGATATGACTGTTCACCAGACCGCAAGATTTCAAGTGCAGGAACAACACCTGGCTGAATGCATCGCTGCCATCGAAGAATTCGTTGCTTATGTACGCGACAATGAAGCGGACACGCTGTTGTATACATCGCTGCAACAAAAAGATGATCCAACGCAATTCATCCACTACTT
>JBAVJG010000688.1:0-7273 GCA_049687655.1 Anaerolineales bacterium
CTCCCATTCAACTATACAACTCCTATAAGTATTAAGTTTCATAAGGTCCAATGATAGGTCATCCCTTCCCATCAGGTCGGTAAAGCGAGTCATCTTCCAGGATACGCCGAAGTTCACGCACAACCAATGACGTTCTCTCGTCACGCAACAGCGGCAGACGAGCACGTGTACGGTGTAGTTGATTCAGATCGAGCGTGACATAGGACAAGGCTTCTTCAAAGTACGGACCCTGCGCGATTCGTTCACCATTGGGATCAAAGACGGTCGCCCCACCCCAAAAGTGTAATCCGTCTTCATAACCGACACGGTTGCTGTGCGCCACAAAACAGGTAAAGAGATTGGCATACGAACGATTAACGTTTTCTACCCAGCGCGCCGATTCCAGCTTTTCACTGTCGTTCAAACCGCGTCCGGGGGATGCTGAAGCAAACAGCAGCACATCTGCACCGTCTAACCAGAGAAGATAGGGCGGCGAAGCGTGCCAGAAATCTTCGCAGATCAGGATGCCCATGCGTCCAAAGCGGGTATCGAAGGCACGCACTGAATCACCCCAGGCAAAGAAGCGACCCTCGTCGAACAGCCCGTAGGTTGGCAGATATACCTTATGGTGGACATGCAACACCTTCCCGCCGGAGAGGTAGGCGGAGGCAATGTAAAAGCGGTGACGAGAGTCTTCGTCCACGAAGCCAACCATCAGGTCCAGATCGTGACTCGCTTTAAGAAGGTGTTTGAAAATGGGATCGTCGTCCGTGGGCTGGTGAGCCACAGATGGAACCAGGTCCTGTAAAACATATCCTGTCAGCGAGAGTTCGGGGAAAACCACCAGATCGGCAGCCTGCTTTTTGGCTTCAGCCAGCAGACTCAGGTGTTTATCAAGATTCGCCTGAACATCGCCAAGGGTGGTGTTGATTTGGGCAAGGGCAAGTTTGAGTTGCATAGTTTGATTGAATATTACCATCAAATAATTCGACCACAGCTTTCCCTTGGAACTTTACTTTTTTATCCCCCCAAATATCTCTGGTCTGCATCCTCCAGACCAGAGCGTAATTCGGCATACAGGTTGTCACCAAGTGCTTTTTGAGCGGGATAAAGGTTGTCCAGTTCTTCTGGATCGGCCTCGAGATCGTAGAGTTCAATAGATGGATCACTGGAGAAGCCAAAAATATAAACCAGTTTGTAACGCCCTTTGACCAGCATTGCACTCCCCTTGAGAAGAGCTTGATCCTTCTTAATGCCCTCGCCCCGTAGACAAACGATTTGACGGTCAGCTTTTAAGGGTGTGGCAGCAAAAGGGGGTAACACATCGCCTTCGACCCAGTTGGGGATATCTTGCCCGGTGACAGTCAGCAGTGTGGGGAGTAAATCGATCGCGCTGGTGTTGTCGGTGATGTCCTGACGGGCAGTTTGTCCGGGTGCAAATATCAACAGAGGAACTTTGACCCCTGCCTGGTACATTGCCATGGTCTGGTGCCCAACAATACCACGTTCGAACAACTCACCGTGATCGGATGTGAAGACAAGCCAGGTGTTCTCGAGCAGGCCAGTTTGCTCCATAAATGAGTACAAACGATTAAATTCTGAGTCCACGTAGAGCAGGTATTCATCGTAGCGCGTACGGATACTGTCCACTCGGCCTTCGTTGCGTGCCTGCGCAAACGGGTGTTCGGGTTTTTCAGGCGGCTTATAACCGTCGTTTTTGAACATATCAATAAAATCAATCCGGGTCTTGTAGGGGAAGTGCGGTGGAAAAAAGTGGAAATATCCCAGGAAAGGTTTTGGCGCTACCAGCATTGCATCCTGCAGCCAATCTATGCCATGCTCAAGGAGAAAAAAATTGTCTTCAGCAGTAGTGGGAATGCCGCGGGGAAAGTCTTTTATGTACTGGTCGTACCGCCCGTGCTGGAAGAATTCGTACAAGCGGGATAAAAACAGTGAGTACGAGTAATTTGTTTCGGTTTGCTTGAGCGCTCGTGTCCAGGCCACAGTACCGATATCATCATCATTCTGAAGCAACCGGTTTATCAAACGGTCCCCACCTAAAAAGAGTCGCATTTGAGGGATCAGGTCATCGATATCCGCCATAAACTGTTTCAAGAGGGTATTGGCCAGCGGGTTGTGCGAATAGGCCATGCTGTGATACCCGGCAAAGGCATCAAATATATTTTGATCGACCAGACTCTTGGCGACGGTATCGTTATGGCTGAGAGCCCGGTGAGTCCAGGGAAGCATACCTGTCAGCAAGGAGGCAGTCCCGGGGGTTGTGAAAGGCCCGGCGGCATAATGCTGATGGTAAACCGTAGCCTTTTCTGCCAATCGCGAGAGATGCGGCATGGTTTCACGGGGATATCCATACAGCGAGAGATTGCTGGCCGTCATCGCATCAAAAACAACGATCAACACGTTCTGACCGCTGGTGTTTGGTTCTATTAGTCTGGGCCGAAACGTGAATTCCGGCATTGCCAGACTCAATGAAAATAGTCCGGCCAGCTTTAAAAAATCGCGGCGATTGAGATCACTCATTCAGTTTCACTGTTACAGATTGCGGTGAAAACAGCCATCAATCAGAAAACTATCAAATTTTAAGGGGAGCGACATAGTATTTGCTGCAATCTTACCATAGCGGGGTATGGTTGCCGAGCTATAATTCCGGGCAATAAAAAAAACAGGATTTCAAATAAATTAAATTAAATATTAATAATATTAATTTTTATATTGACAAAAGTTAAATTTTAATTATAATAGCAAAGGTATTAGAAAATTCACTTTAAACAGAAAAAACCGGAGGTCCCATGTCAAACTGGGCAATCGAATCTGAAAACCTGGTCAAGAAATTTCCCCAACGTGGTGGTGGAAAAGATGCAAACGAGAAGAAAGAAAAGAAGCCGCGCTGGCCGCGATTCAAACGCGAACCGAAAAAATTGTTCACCGCCGTGGACGGTGTCAGCCTGCAGATCGAGCGCGGCGAGATCTTCGGGCTACTCGGTCCGAACGGCGCGGGCAAGTCCACTACCATCCGTATGCTGTGCACTCTATTGGAACCCACCAGCGGCATGGCACAGGTTAATGGCTACGACATTGTCAAACAGGCCAACGAAGTGCGCCGCAACCTGGGGACGGTGCTGGCCGGTGAGCGCAGCATTTACTGGAAATTGAGCGGCCGCGAGAACCTGGAATATTTCGCCGCCCTCTACCACATCCCGCCCGCGGTAGCCAAAAAACGGGTTGAAGAACTGATCGAACGCATGGAACTCAAAGATCGCGCGAACGAACTGGTCGAGAAGTATTCGACTGGTATGCGCCAGCGCATCGTCATCAGTAAGGCTTTGCTGGCCCGTCCCCCTATCCTGCTTCTGGACGAACCTACGCTCGGCCTGGACCCCCAGGCTGCCCGCAATCTAAGGGAGTTGATCGTCGACCTGCAGAAGGAAGGCCACACCATCCTGCTGACCACGCATTATATGGAAGAAGCCGACTTGCTGTCGGACCGTATTGGAATCATAGACACAGGAAAAATCATTGCCCTGGATACGCCGGAGGGTCTGAAGCAGCACATCGGTCAGAGTGAGATCGTTAAATTGGAAGTCTCAGGCTGGTACGAGCAGATTGGCGAGCAGCTTCGTCAGTTGAATGGCATCGAGAACCTGTCCGCACACAATACCGGTACAGAAGGCGTCTGGGAAGTCAGCCTGCACTCGACCAATTCGCGCGCTATCCTGCCCGACGTGGTCGAGACAGTCAACCACAACGGCACGCACCTGCTGAACATGAACATCGTCCGGCCGTCGCTGGAAGATGTGTTCATCAACCTGACCGGCAAAGCCCTGCGAGATTGAGCGAAAACCATGACAACGCAATCCTTTACCCGATCCCTGGCAAAACCCGGCGCTGGCGCTGACCTACGATCGTTGTGGGCAGTGGTGCGTAAAGAATGGTTGATCTTCGTCCGTTACCCGAGCTGGATCGTTTCCCTGTTCATCTGGCCGATCATCTTCCCCCTGGGGTACATTCTGACCGCCCGGGCGCTCTCTGGTGTGGATGGCAGCGGTCTGGCACAGTTCCAGGCGAATACCGGTTTGTCGGACTACATAGGTTACATCGCTATCGGAACCACCCTCTGGATGTGGCAGAACATTGTGCTCTGGAACGTGGGCTTCAGCCTGCGCAACGAACAACTACGCGGCACCCTCGAGTCGAACTGGCTTTCCCCTACCTGGCGCTTCGCCTTCCTGCTGGGCAGCAGTTTCCCCCAGTTGTTCTCGATGTTGATTTTCCTGACCGTCTCGGCATTGGAGTATGCTTTCCTATTCGGCGTGAACTTCCAAGGCAGTTTGTGGTTGGCGCTGCTGGTCACCCTGGCCGCCATTCCCTCGATCTACGGCCTTGGCTTTGCCTTTGCCAGCTTGGTCATCACAGCCAAAGAAGCCAACGCTTTCGTTTTTTTGGCACGCGGGATCGTAATGATCTTCTGCGGGATTACCTTCCCGGTGGGGCTGCTGCCGGCCTGGATGCAGCCCGTGACGTACTGGCTGCCGCAGACCTACATCATCCACGCCATGCGTTCTGCCACGCTTTCCAGCGCCGGGTTAACCGCGATCTCGCATGACCTGAGTATGCTGCTGATCTTCGGCCTGTTCTGGCTGACGGCCGGTTATATCGTATTCAACCTGATGGAGCGCCGCGCCCGCCGCACTGGTTCCATTGGCCAATATTAAGGGTCCTGTTATATGCAAACCACTGAATTCTCCCTCTCACGTCCGAGTGTTGCCTCTAACCTGCGCGCCCTGTATGCCATCACCAAAAAGGACTGGAAGCAGTACTGGCGCTATCCGTTGAATGCGGTCTCATCAATCTTCCAACCCATCATCTGGCTCACGCCGGTCTATTTCATGGGTCGCGCTTTCAGCCTCAACGGTCAGGCGCTTGGCTTCGCCCAATATAGTGGCACAGCGGACTATATGTCCTTTATCCTGATCGGAACGGTGCTGGAGAACTTCATTAATGCGGTGTTCTGGGGCATGGGCTATGCACTCAAGAATGACATGGATGCGGGTGTGATGGAATCCAACTGGCTGACGCCCACTCCCCGGCTGCTGATCCTGGTCGGACGTTCGATCACTAATCTGATCGTGACCATCGCCACCTCGCTGATGATGTTGCTACTGGCGACCCTTTTGTTCGGTTTCCAGGCTTCGGGCGATGTATTCAAAGCCTTCTTGCCAGTGCTCCCCATGCTGGTCGGACTATACGGCTTCGGGTTTGCTTTCGCCGCACTTGTCCTGTTGATGCGCGAAGCCAATACGATGGTGGACATGTCCAGTTTCCTGGTGCAGTTGTTCTCCGGCTCAAACTTCCCGGTCAATTCCCTGCCCAGATGGCTGCTGCCAATCTCCCTGGCCCTGCCGCTCACCTACGGTTTGGATGCGGTGCGCGGATTCCTGCTCAAGACAAACACAATATTACCCATCTATTGGGAACTGGTTTTATTGGTTGTCTTTATGTTCATGATGCTCTGGCTGGGAACCTGGGCTTTCAAATCCCTGGAACGGCGCGTCCGCAAGTTAGGTACATTGGGGCAACACTAAACCGAATTCACAACCGTGCCATGGTCGGGAAGGTTTCGGCGCTCTTCGCCTGCAGCCAGAGAAACGTACGGAGTCGTCCAGCGGAAAATCCATTTGGCATCTCGCGGGTCAACATTGACGCACCCGTGCGAGCGCGGTTCGCCAAATGCATTGTGCCAGTGCGCCCCATGAATGGCAATACCGCCTTGAATATAAGTACACCAGGGAACCGCCGGGGTGGAATAGCCTGCCGCTTCATCACCAGCCGTCATATTCTTGGAAATAATTTTCCAGTGGGTTAACAGGGTGCCAGCGGGAGTGGCATATTCATCGCTCACCAGGCCGGTGGCAGGGTCGTTTATCATTCCGCTGGAGACGCGACAAAAATAGACTTCGTTGCTGCCCTCATAGCAGGACAAAGTCTGATAATACAGGTTCAACAAGATGGTCTTTTCCGCCGGGTCTACATCCGGGCTGATGGTTGACACGTCAGCATCTGTCAGGACCTTGAAGCCTGCCCCGTCCCCCCAGAAGTATTCGCCATAAGAACCATAGCCATACCCACGCCCGTTTGCATCTTCATTCCAGCGGTATTCCGGAAAGCCGTTGTTGGTACGGATACTATCCATCCACACCACTTGCCCATAGTACAAGCGCGGCGGGAAATTGTAGGCAATATGGTCCCTCAGCCAGGGCGAGGCAATCGTGCCCTCATGAACCAGATCCACATACGGGACAGTCACTTCTGCCCAGAATCCAGTCTGACCAGCGGGTAGTTCCGTTATGGGGATATTAGGCAGGTTGCGCGTGGGCTGGACGGCTGAGCCGTAAATAAAGCCTTCCGGGGTTTCGACATAACGCTGGTTGGACAAACCACCGACGACTTTACCAACGACCTCTCGTTCCCAAGGCACAAGCGTGTCGGGTTCCAGCTTGCGGATGGAGGTGTTCAGGCTTGGGTCGTTGGTTGGGCGGCTGCGCAGGTCAATGTTCGTATCCACGACCCGCCCGATAATGTCGCTGTCTGGAAATGCAGGCAGCCGCTTGGGGCTTGATAAAATTTCCCTGCCCAACGAACTGTAAGGTTTGAACGCCATAGCGCCCAGTCCAAGCCCGGCCAGTTTCAAAAAGTCACGCCGTGATAGTGTCATCTTCATAAAAAAACACCTTTACAGGAGTCACGCAGTTGAATGTGAGCGGACTGCGTAAGTCCTACTTTATATTTATTAGTAGGTGCATTATAAGCTGGACTTATATTCTTTGGGTGTTATTTGGCGCTTCTTAGACAAATTCATCCTTCACGTGTCGTTTGGGCTTCATTCAAGCGCCCCGGCAAATCCCATCCGGAAAGCCGCGGAGATGAATGGACTTGAAACCCTGGTGGTGGCCTGCCCCAAAGACGTGACCATGTACCAGGACGCAGTCAAAACCACGGGTATGAGAATAGGTTATAGGGTAAGGATTTGATCGAGTTATTCCGCGAAGCAATGGAGTTTTAGTGCTTCTATAAAGTCAGAAGTTATGCAGTTGAATGAGAGAACACCGAAGACAAGGGGCTCGACAGGGAAATACTACCCCCTCAATGGGGACCCGCGGTAGCATACAAAACGCGCCCTTATGGACACAGGATCGTTCTAGCGGAGAGGGAGGGATTCGAATACCATCCCCTCAATGGGGACCCGCGGTAGCATACAAAACGCGCCCTTATGGAC
>JBAVJG010000689.1:0-1803 GCA_049687655.1 Anaerolineales bacterium
TGCACCCACAGTGCCGTATCCAACATCACACGATGGTAGTTGGTACTATGCTGGATGTACTCGCCGTAATCGCTGATCTGCCGCCGGAAAGCCCAATTGAGCCAGCGCCAACCCAGCGCGCGCCACCTGGATGCGCTGGGATAATCCGGCAGTGCCAGCCCGGCGGTGTAGAGAGCGGCGGCTTCGGTAACGAGGTGATTGTTGTTCTGCGCACGCGCATAGAGCAGCGTAGGCGGGATGCGGGCAGCATGCGCAGCAACGGATCCCGCCAGGCGCGTGCGTCTTTCTACGCTCGAAGCTGCCGCCGTTTCCCCGCCGCTAATGGGCGGGGTTTCGAAAACCTGACCAGCCCAAACGAATGCCATCAGCCGGATGGCAACCTCCTGACCATTCATCCAATGTGGACCCAGGTTGGGAGGGTTTGCATCGGTGAAAGTTTCAAAGAAGCGCCAAAATGTTTCGGCGTAAATTTCGTTCTGGGTCAGGTGATAGGCGCGGCCAAGTGTATAAGCCCAGCCGAATCGGGCGGGTTCCCAGATGAATTTTATATCAGAGACTGGTGAATAGAGATTGGAGAGCAGTTGTGAATTGGTCTCGTATTTTGTCCAATGAACAAGGGATTGATTGAATGTAAGCCTGATTTCGTCTGGCTCGCCACCGAACATACGGAACTTGCCTTCAACAATTTCGTCAGCCTGGGTGATGAGTGCGCGCTGACCGTCTTCTCCAAGGATTTGTTTGAGTTGTTTTCGGTCGGGAAGCGTAAACAGGTCCCGGATTGCAAGTGGCACACCGTTAATTTCGGTTTGTAGCCTATACGTTTCAGTCAAAAGCTGATATTGCCCTGTCTTCAACCCGAGTTTGTATATCCCATACGAGGCTACCCGGGTAAATCCCAACTGGCGCAGGGCTTTGAGAGCAATACGCAATCTAGAGAGAGCCATAACTCAGGGATTGCGCTCCAGGTACGCTAGGGCAAAGAAAAGCGCACTAATATGTAAAGCCTGGGGCAAACCACCTTCTTTTGCCAATGAAACGAACTCATTAAATGGGACCAGAGAAACCTCGATTTCCTCGGTTTCATCCAGGCTCTGCTGACCTACTTTTTCTACATCCAGAGCCAGGAAGGAGTACGTCATGTTGTTGTGTGTGGCGGGATTTGGATATACCTTCCCCACCTCGATGAATCGTTCGCTCGTGTATCCGGTCTCTTCCAGCAATTCTCTCTGCGCTGCCTGCAGGGGACTTTTATCTTCTTCATCCATAATTCCCGCAGGGATTTCTAACAGTACCTGTCCCGCGCCATGACGATATTGCTTTTCCAGAATAACTTCTCGTTCCTTCGTCAGTGCAACCACGTTGACCCATGTTCCACATTCAAGAACGTAGGGTTCAAAAATATTCCCGTCGTTTATTTCGCACTGATCGATTCGTAGCGCCACTCCATTGGCTTTATAGAGATATTTAGAATCTAAAATCTTCCAGGGTTTGATAGACATAGCCTCACGCAGCCTTTACTTCAATGATTCGTTACCGCCCTAACAGTTGAAGATTGTTCAGCAATTCAATCGAGCTTCGAATAATTTCAAGCCTGACCCAGGCCATTATGAAACCCAATCCCAAAACGATGTCAACGCCTGTGATCAAGTACACGGACCGGCCGTTCAAACCGGTAACCAGACCAAGGGCCAATGTGGAAAGAATCGAAACGACAAATATCCCGCCAACGAAGATTACATTCCAGCGCCTTGATTTTTGACGAATCTCCAAAATGGACAGATAGTTTTGGATACGTTCTGAGAT
>JBAVJG010000690.1:0-3188 GCA_049687655.1 Anaerolineales bacterium
CAGCACCGCTTCGGTGTGGACCAACGCGCCGCCCTGCGCTCGAAGAGCAAGACACCGCATCTGATGGTGATGACCGCCACACCTATCCCGCGTTCGCTGGCGCTGACGCTGTATGGCGATCTCGACCTGAGTATCATGGACGAGATGCCGGCCGGACGCCAACCGGTTTCGACGCATGTGTTACGTCCACAGGAACGTGAACGCGCTTACACGCTCATCCGGGCGCAGATCGAAAGCGGACGGCAGGCTTTCATCATTTACCCGTTGATCGAAGAAAGTGAGAAGATCGACTCACGTGCTGCGGTGGATGATTATGAGGCACTTTCGAAAGAGATTTTCCCCAACTTGAGGCTTGGTTTGCTACACGGGCGTGTGCGCCCTGACGAGAAGGACGAGGTCATGCTCAAGTTCCGCGATAAAGAGTACGACATCTTGGTCTCGACCACCGTTGTGGAAGTGGGCGTGGATGTACCCAATGCGGCTGTCATGTTGATCGAAGGCGCTAACCGCTTTGGCCTGGCGCAGTTGCACCAGTTGCGCGGACGTGTCGGACGCGGCTCGGAACTTTCCTACTGCCTGCTGATTCCCGACCACGAAGATTCGGTCGAGAACGAGCGTTTGCAGGCCATGGTCGAGAGCAACGATGGTTTTGTGCTGGCCGAACGCGATTTACAGCAGCGCGGTCCCGGCGAGTTTCTGGGCACGCGCCAATCAGGGTACGCTTCAGGCTTGCGCATGGCCAGCCTCACGGACGTAGCTTTGATCGAAGATGCCCGCTCACACGCGCAGACGTTGTTTAAAGAAGACCCCAAACTCGAAAAGCCCGAAAACACACTGTTGTCTGAAGCGCTGGAACGCTTCTGGGGTGATGGCAAGGGAGACGTGAGTTAGATAGATGGGTAATTTAATAGTTGGCAATCTAGCTTTGAATTCGTAACCAGAAAACTATAAAACCAATAAACTAAGGAACTAGAAAACTAAATGGTTAGAGCCCTATTCCCCGGTACGTTCGACCCCATTCACTATGGTCATGTGGACATTGCTGAGCGCGCTTCGCGTTTATTCGATGAGATCGTAGTGGCCGTTTACGATAAACCGCTCAAAACATTGTTCTTCTCACCCGATGAGCGCATTGCCTTGGTCAAAGAAGCAGTTGACAGCAATCCCAAGATCCGTGTGGTCGGCTATAGCGGTTTGACAGTTGAGTACGCGATAAAGATCGAAGCGCAGGTTATCGTGCGTGGGCTGCGTGTCTTCTCGGATTTTGAGTTCGAGTTCCGCATGGCTTTGGCCAATCACCGCTTGCGGCCGGAAATCGAATATATGGCGCTTATCACCGCCGAGGAGCATACCTTTCTTTCATCAACGACAGTCCGAGAAATCGCTTCGTTGGGTGGCGATGTGTCGAGCATGGTACCACCGCACGTAGAGAAGGCCTTGAAGGAGATACTGAGCAAAAGGGATGACAATGACATGCCAAATGCGCTCAGGGACTAACTTGCCTATACCAAATTCAAAAAGTTGACCGAAAATTAGAGGGGTTGGGCGACGGACACCGCCCAACCCCCTGATTTTCGAACTTCTCTCGAATTACATGGCAAATGTGACATTACCAAGCTAAAAATCGGATAGAATAAGAGTACCCGTGGATGAATAACGGAGGAGCTTATGGACATCCTGCAACTGATTGACCGCCTGGAAGAACTTTTCAACGATGGGAAACCCATTCCCTTCACACACAATGTAGCAGTGGATGAAGACCGCATGCTGGACATCATCGACCAGATGCGCATTGCCATTCCCGAAGAAGTGAAGAAAGCCCAGCAGTTGCTTTCCCAACGAGACCGCGTTATGGCCCAGGCTCAGGAAGAGGCCAACCGTACTCTCGACCTGGCGCGCGAAAAAGCGGACGGGCTGGTAAAAAAGGATGGGATTGTCCAGGAAGCGGAACGCCGCGCCGACCAGATCATTAATCAAGCGCGTGCGGATGCCGAGGTTACCCGTCAAGATGCGGATGACTATGTGGTCGATACCCTGGGCCGCTTGCAGGACGAGCTTGAGCGTTCCCTCAACCAGGTCCGCAACGGAATCCGTGCGCTGGAGGAAGAACGCATGCGCCGCGTGGCTCCTGCCCCGCCTAATCCTGCTTCCGTTCCGACCGAGAGTCAAGGCGAAGAGACATAACGTCAACACGAACGCCCCGCAATTTTCACGGGGCGTTTTCATTTGCGCTGAGCGGAGGACCGAATGTTAATTAGGTCCGAAGTCGAATTGCAGATACTTCTAAATTCTCTCTGTCCATGACGGATGCGCGTACTTCTCGTGAACAAGTTCTTCCGCGCGTGCCAATTCGGACTCAGACAATTCCCCCTCCTCAAATGACAATCCCAACTGCGCTTCGAAGGCCCGGACGAAGGCCTGCGCGGCGGAATCCCAGTCCACTTCCCGCCCCAAAACGGACTCGACCGTCGTCGCGCGCGCCAGCAGCCTTTGCATGGCCTTTTCTCTGGCTGAGTCATCCAGGAAAACCAGCGCCTGGCAGATGCGCGTCAGGTCACCGGTCAGGGGCAGGGAACCGTGCTGAAGCACGCCTTCCCTGCGGCGTGCCTGGGCGGAACCGATTAACTTCTTGCCCTCCACTGTGATCTCATATGTTGAAGGCACCTCAAAGCAGACCGGGTTGGGCTCTCCATTGCTCTCTGCTTTGTCTTCCTTCATTTCCACTGGCAGGCTCAAATCTTGTACGGCGGCCAGCAGAGCACTCGCAAGGCGATTGTAACTCTCCAAAAGAGAACCGGCCACGCGTGGTTCGTTTACTGGCGCGGTTACAGAGTAGGTCAATTCGTCGGTGTGCAGAATGGCCCGCCCGCCGGTCATGCGCCGCACCACTTCCCAGCCATGAGATTCAAGGCGGGTAGTATCCACATCCGTGAAGGGTTGCGCGTGGCCGAGCGAAAGGCAGGGCGGATTCCAGGCATACAAACGCAGGGTCGGGAGTGATGCGCCGCGGATAACATCTTCGAGGATAGCTTCGTCCACGGCCATATTCCATGCGCCGCGCGCGGGAGGGGTGGTCAGCAGTCGCCAGGTTGTCATAGGACAATTCTACTAACAAATTTGTCTGATTGCTACTTGAATGGAAGATGATTTAATTGTATAGTGTTATTGGATATGGATAATTTACCTAA
>JBAVJG010000691.1:0-3051 GCA_049687655.1 Anaerolineales bacterium
CAACGTAGCTGGTGATATGCTCCCAGAAGGAGCCAGCCCCAACCTCACCCGGCATCAGGTCAGATCCATCGAAGCGGAAGCTGGTTGCCCCCGCTACGAGTTGGGAAACACCCCAATCCAGGTCTGATCCGTACAAATCTTGCGTTGCTGTTTGTTGGGCAGCAATAGCACCGCCGCCTTCCAACCAACCAGTAACCGATTGCGGGGTCGTGAAGTATTCCATCAAGGCTCTCACTTCCGGCCGGTCATTGAACATTGCGATCAGGTCACCAGCGACCAGGAAGGGTTTGCCATAGGCTTCATCAACTGGCGGCAGGTAGAAGAAGTCATAGTCCACGCCATATTCTGCCCCTTCGGGGAAGAAACTGGTAATGAAGTTAGCCTGCCTGTGCAGCCAGCACTGTGGGGGATCTTCAAACATTGGTCCCGGCGCATCGCCAAAGGCGGTGGAGACGATGGATGACCGTCCGCCATAGACATAAGCATCGTTAAACCAGATCTCACTCCAGGTTTCGATGGCATTCTTCACTTCGGGGGAATCGAAGGCCAGGTCACCAGCTACCCAGGCATCATAGTTCTCCAGGGAAGTGGTACGCAGCATCATGTCTTCGGTCCAGTCGGTGGCTACCCAACCAGTGGCTGCGCCGGATTCGATACCGATGCACCAGGCAGTGTCGCCATCATCAGCAATGGTCTGAGTCAGTGCTTTTAATTCTTCCCAAGTTTCGGGAATCTGATACCCAGCAGCATCCCAGGACGCCTTTGGATACCACACCAAGCTCTTGCCAGAGTAACGATGCATTACGCCGGCTTCCACGCCATCTACGGTATTGAACTCACGCCAACCGGGATTGTACTGCTGTGACAGCCATTCATCAGAGATGAAATCTGTTACGGGCACTATGTCACCGCTGCGCACGAAATCGCTGAATAACCCAGGCTGTGGGAAATCCACAATATCCGGGGCATCGCCTGCGTCAATACGAACGGCGATAGAACCTTCGAACTCTTTGCTGCCAACATAGTTGACGGTAATACCTGTGGCATCTTCAAAAGCCTTCATCGACTCGGAAAACTTCACGCCATCAGCATCGTTGCCCTCAAAGGCACCGTCCACAGTAACTGTAGTTCCTTCGAAATCACCATGGATGGCCTGTTCGAGAGCACCACCGGGCATCATATCAAAGCTAACTTCTGGCATAGCCGGTTCTTCCGGCGCAGCAGTTGGTTCTTCATGAGGTGCTTCAGTGGGTTCTACAGGTGCAGCCGGCTCTTCAGGCATGGCTGGCTCTTCAGTTGCTGGGGTGCCACAAGCGGCTAACAGCAATGAAGCAACAATTAACATGGTCAGGACTGACCAGAATGTTCGAGTTGTTTTCATGTTTCTCCTCTTATTTCAATTAGATATTAGATAGACGTAGATATTTTCTGTATGTGTTATTTATTATCAGCGCATCACCTCCTTTATAAGGAATTATAACTTCCGACAAGATTTTCGCACGATGAGTTCCGTAGCCAGAATCATGTGCTGCTCGTCAGGTTCCGATCCCCGCATCAATTCCAACAGCATCAGACAAGCCTCCGATGCCATTTTCTGGGCTGGCAAACGAACAGTCGTAAGGGGCGGATCGGAATATCTTGCCCAGGGAATATCATCAAATCCAATAATTGATATGTCATCCGGGATACGCAGTTCGGCTTCACGAATGGCGGCTTTCACGCCCATGGCAACATTATCGCTGGCCACAAAGACTGCGCTAAACTCTTTTCCCGAGGCCAGCAACGATTGCATACAGGCAAAACCACTCTGGGGGTCAAAATCGGCATAATGAATCAAGCCATCATCGGGCGTGATCCCGGCTCCCAGCAATGCATCTCGATATCCAAGCACGCGATCAGGAGCGGCGCTGTAGGAAGGCCTTGCATTGGATATACAGGCGATTTTCTTATGACCTAGATCAAGCAAATATTGTGTTGCCTGCTTGGAAGCAAGACGATTGTCAACATCTACCGAATAAAGATTGGAATCTGCCAATTTCCCCATTAACACGGCGGGCACATCTACCTCTTCCAGTTTTTTCAATCCAGCATCATCGATGCGAGGGGTCAGCAAAATCATGCCGTCGATGTGTTTGGCTCGTGCAAGTTCAAGATAAACGCGGTCTTGATGTTCCGCTTCAACGGATTCGAACAAAAGGCGCAATTTACGCTGTTTGACAACATCCAACAAGCCCCCGAGAATCTGGGGCAAAAATGTGTCTGAAGCAATATGATGTGGGCTGCGAGTCATAACCAGGCCAATCGCTCTTGCACGCCGTGTCGCAAGTGCCTGGGCAGTCGCATTGGGAATATAACCGAGTTGATCAGCAGCATCACGAACCTTCTGCCGAGTTTCAGGAGAGATGTGTATGCCTTCTACATCATTCAAAACCAGGGAAACTGTGGTGCGCGATACTCCGGCAAAATCTGCCACATCCTGACTGGTTACGCGTTTATATTTCACAGGCATCCTTATGTGTTCTTGGGCCACTACTAACACGTTTTAGTAACACGCGTTAACAGTTTAGCAAAAATAAGTACCAGTGTCAATACTTTTCCCAAAATGGGTTTCTAACTCGGGTTTTCACGTCTGCAGAGTGTTGCGAAAATATTTAAATTCCCTACCGTTCAGTTCACACTTTTACACAATTGCCCGGCTTTGTCAGTTTACTTTCCCGGTTTTTTTTCTCGCAACTTAAGGAATTGTTCTCCGTACATAAATATGAGTGTGCCAAAAAGCACAATGGTAAGGAATAAATTATCTGAGGGAATGATGGGTATGGAACAAAACAACAGCAGAACTCTTGCCGCGGCTATCACAAAGTCAGCCAGCAAACAAACCTTTTACACGATTCGCTTATTTGTGGATCGTGGACGTGTAGATGACGCCTACCGTGTTTACGGGTATTTCCGATGGGTAGATAATGTGATTGATATGGAGGCCCCCTTCGGGGATGATACAGGCTCGGGCCCTGAAAAGATCGCCTTTGTCAATCGCCAGAAGTCCCTGTT
>JBAVJG010000692.1:0-2135 GCA_049687655.1 Anaerolineales bacterium
TCATAACGGGCGCGCTTGTCCGCATCCGACAATACGCCATAGGCTTCATTGATCTCTTTAAATTTCTCCTCGGCGCCGCCGTCTTTATTCACATCTGGATGATACTGACGCGCCAACCTACGGAACGCAGCCTTGATCTCATCCGTAGACGCGCCCTTTGGTACACCGAGGACTTCGTAGTAATCTCTCTTCGCCATAATACCTATTTATTCTAACGATTCTAACAGGTCTAACAGTGGATGTTTAAGACTTGTTAGACCTTTCAGAACGGTACGATTTTATTCGTTCACTTCTCCCTCGATAACATCATCCTCGCCGTTTTCCTCTGGCTCTGGGCCTGGGCCCGCTTCAGCTTCCGACGCACCATTTTCTACTTCCTGACCTTCGTATACGCTGGCACCGATTTTCTGGACAAGCTGCCCCAGTTCGTCAGTGGCGGCTTTCATGGCTTCCACATCCTCGCCTTCCACTGCCTTGCGGACTTCGGTCACTTTAGCCTCGATCTCAGCCTTTATATCTTCAGGCACTTTATCACCAAACTCTTTCAATGCCTTTTCGGCTGCATAGGCCGTATTGTCACCGTGGTTGCGAGCCTCAATGAGTTCCTTACGCCTGACATCTTCCTCGGCATGAGCCTCAGCATCCTTCTTCATCTGCTCGACTTCGCTATCTGAGAGCCCTGAAGAAGCAGTGATAGTGATGTTCTGACTGCGACCCGTAGCCTTGTCCGCTGCGGTGACTTTCAAAATGCCATTGGCATCGATGTCGAACGTTACATCGATTTGCGGGACACCGCGTGGCGCGGGCGGGATACCGTCCAAAATAAACTTACCCAGCGACTTGTTGTCCGCAGCCATCGGGCGTTCACCCTGCAACACGTGAATTTCCACCTGCGTCTGGTTGTCAGACGCGGTTGAAAAGACCTGGCTACGACGGGTCGGGATGGTAGTGTTGCGGTCGATCTGTGGGGTGGCCACACCACCTAAGGTTTCTATTGAAAGCGTCAGCGGAGTGACGTCGAGCAGCAGGATGTCTTTGACTTCACCGCCCAGAACACCGGCCTGGATAGCCGCGCCAATCGCCACTACTTCGTCAGGGTTGACGCCTTTGTGCGGATCCTTGCCAAAGAAGGCGCGCACGCGGTCCTGCACAGCGGGCATACGCGTCATCCCGCCGACCATGACGATCTCGTTGACCTCGCTGGCGTTTAATCCGGCATCGGCTAAAGCCTGTTTAACGGGAGCAATCGTACGGTCGACCAGATCCGCGGTGAGTTGTTCCAACTTGGCGCGTGTCAATGTCAAGACCAGATGTTTGGGTCCGCTTGCGTCTGCTGTGATGTAGGGCAAATTAATCTCGCTCTGCATCACAGTAGAAAGCTCGATCTTGGCTTTCTCAGCAGCTTCCTTCAAACGCTGGAGCGACTGGCGGTCATTGGACAAATCGATGCCGTTATCTTTTTTGAATTCTTCGATCAGGTAATCCATGATGCGCTGGTCGAAGTCGTCCCCACCCAGAAAAGTGTCACCACTGGTGGAACGAACCTGGAAAACCCCTTCGCCAACCTCCAGCACGGAGATGTCGAAGGTACCGCCACCCAGGTCGTAGACCGCAATGATCTCGTTGTCCTTTTTGTCAAGACCATAAGCCAATGAGGAAGCGGTTGGCTCATTGATGATGCGCAGCACCTCGAGACCGGCGATCTTGCCGGCGTCTTTGGTGGCATTGCGCTGGGCATCGTTGAAATACGCCGGGACGGTGATGACCGCTTGCGTGATGGTCTCACCCAGATAGGCTTCAGCGTCCGCTTTGATCTTGGACAAAATCATGGCCGAGATTTCCGGCGGGCTGTAATCTTTTCCAGCCAGTTCAACCCGCACGTCACCATTCTCGGCCTCAGCGATAGTGTACGGCACACGTTTCTTAGTACGCTCGACTTCAGTATCTTCAAACCTGCCGCCCATCAGGCGTTTGATTGAAAAGATAGTATTCTGCGAATTGGTGATGGCCTGGTTGCGGGCCACCCGCCCAACCAGACGTTCGCCATTTTTATTGACCGCTACAACTGAAGGTACCAGACGCTCGCCCTCCGCCGACGGAATAACTGTCGGTTCACCGCCGCTCATTACGGCTGC
>JBAVJG010000693.1:0-3090 GCA_049687655.1 Anaerolineales bacterium
AGGACCATACCTCTTGCCTTATAGATCAAACTCATTATACAGAATACCTATCGGCTTTAAAGAAGTGGCTTCTCTTCTACCACCCGCCATCCTTTGTCATTTCTGACCAATATAAAATAGGCAGCACTACGATTGTCACTGCCACATTCGTGAACAATTCGCACTAATGCCTGCTCACCGTCGTCGCTATAACCGATACGGCTCAAGGTGACGATTCCGCCCAATCCGGGATATTCGCTGCGGAACTGTTCGCACATCTTTTGGGAGTCACGAGCTGTCAGAAATTCACGTGCAATAACAGCACTGGAGTTTACAAAATAGATATTGCTGTCGTAAAAAAGGAAGCGCAGGGAGATGGGCGTTTTGTTCGTCATTTGATAATTTTGCAGTAATTTGGGATCAATCGTAATGGTCATCTGATCGGGGTCTTCCTCAAAACCGGGCATTGTTTCGCCCCGTATGATGACAGGTCGATATGTGACTTGTTGCAGCACAGCCTGATAAATGGCTGTTTCCTGCGCTACAACCCCTTCATGCACCTGCACCGCGTTCGATTCCATACCGTTCAGCGCGACCATCACTGTCTGCTCACCGCTCCCCTTGATCCTCTTTGCTTCAAAGAAAACGTGACTTATCGGTGCCCCTGCTTCGTGCATCATACAATCGAAGGCGATTTCCTCGATATGGTCGCCGATGGTCCAGGTTTGGTTGGGACAGTAAAAGCGATCATCTTCCGACTCCAACCCGGCAACAGCAATGAGGAATACCGTTACCTGGCCATCCTGCCAGGCTATACTCAACCTGATTTCTGGCTCATCCGATGTGGTCGTTTCCAACTCTTGCTGCACTTGCAGCTTTAAACCGGCCATCAGCTCGGGATCGCCAGCAAATTCGCTGAGGGCTGCCAGGCCAGCGCGGCTGCTGAAGAAGCTCGCTTGCGGGTCTACATCGCCAAACCGGTCCAATACGAGCATAGAGCGCGTGGGAATATGATAAATGATAGCGCCTCCGACCCAATCAGGAATTGATTGAGCCTCGGCGAACAGTACAACCTTCTCTTCATCGATATTCCGCACCTGGCCAGAGCCAGGGTTTGCCAGATAGCATTGTACGTCTTCCGGAGTGAAAATACCTCGACCGCCTTCATTACAAATAGAAACGGTTCTTGCGGTCCGGGGTGTACCGGTAGGGATGCAGCCAACGAAAAGCAACAGCATCAAACAGACCAGAAAAACAAAAGGATAACCAGGGAACATATTTTTGAGTTGCAATTTTTGTTACTCCTAAATGTCAATGATATTCTCCCTTAGACGTCATAGTGATCAAATGCGTTCCCTGTAGTTATTCCTTCCTTTCAATGATCGATCTTAATCTTCTTCGGGGATAACCCATATATCATCCCCGAATAGGGCAACTCATAGACAAGATGATTAATCGCCCGAAAAACCCAGGTTACACGCAGAATTTTGACTTTGAAAAAACAAATACTTAACCTGAAAACATAACTTGCTCAGGACTTTCGCAAAAATACGGAGGAAGACCGAAAATAAGGGGGGGCGTGCTGCGCACGCACCCCCTTATTTTCGGTATCTTTTCGCAATATACGTAAGTCCTATTGCTATACCTTCAATGGTGGCCCAAGTAACTCCATGCCATGAGAACGCCATAATTCAGGGTCTTGCGGAGGCATAGCGTCGGCTTTAGTGACTTCTCGAAAGAATGCTTCCATTTTTCCAGCGGGCATAAAGGCTATCAACATTCTGCCACGGTTGCTACCCGTGTATGCCCAAACATGTGGAATCTTTCGAGGAGCAAGTACGGAATCGCCAGGTTTCAGCGTGAACTGCTCTTGCCCAACTTCAAGCAGAAACTCACCTTCGACAGCATAAAACCATTCATCCTGGTCATAATGTAGATGTTTGGCAGGGCCTCCTTTTTCGTGAAAGGTATTTTCGATAACAAAAACACCGTTACTGTCTCTTGACGTTACTTTGAAAGTAATCGCGCTAACGCCAAGTCCACGATGTTCTCCGAACTGGTCTTCGTTTGCAGCAATACGAAATACGTTGTATTGAGATTCAGTTGATGTACCCATAAAAGACTCCTTTTATTACCTATAATTTAGCCAGCAAACAGTTGGCGGTAGCTGCGGTCGGTGGGAGGCTGGATTCGCCCACGAAACGGACAAATCCCAAAGCTACGAAAAAAGCCATTTTGACGTGCGATCGGGCGAAGGAGCGTTTCACTGTGACTACACCTGTCCCAGAAGCGCAGCGGATAGGATCGCCCATCCTGGCGCCCGAGCGCCAGGGCTCCAGCTGCCTGTCCCGTGTTTTTTGCGGGGCGTGTAGTTCGCGGGGTCCGCGTGCACGCTTTGTTCGGCGGCATTTAGAATATCATTTCTATTCTATGGTTTTTGCCTTAGTTCAAAATCATCGAACTCAAACCTAACCTCGTCATCAGGATAAATCAAGCCTGCGTAAAACCCAACATTCCCGTTGAGCAAAGTCTTGTCATTTATAGTTTTTATAGGTGTCCCGTTTATGAATAGTGTGATTTCTGTTCCATCTGCAATAACAGCTAACTCATTAGATCTATCCGAATTTACGAGGGAACTTTTTGTTTGACCAACCAAATCTATCCAACTACCATCACTATTCAACGAAAGATAATACTCTTGCAGATCGTTCAATAGAAATGCATAGAGATCATTTCCTTGTCTTCTAAAAATTATGCCCCAGATTGCCTGATTTACTTGTTCTTCAGTTGGTTTGCCTATACGTCTGACTTTTACCGAATAATAAAAATTTGAGTAAGATGTGAGAGGAGCTATTTCCCAGTACCAAGCATCTGGTTTCTTAATCTGAAGCCCCCACTGAAAAACGCCATTTTCAATTTGCATGGATTCTTTTTTATCGGTGTCATCAACATTCCACATATCCCATTGATTGTCATTGTTGTCAAAAGATTCCTGTAGGATTAAAGGCCATGTTTTAGCCTGATAAAGTTTTGAATATAGGACTTCCAAAGCCGAGCTTGTAGGCACCTGGGTCGACTCGCTAGTTTGTGTAGGCGCTGGTGTCGTCGTGT
>JBAVJG010000694.1:0-11264 GCA_049687655.1 Anaerolineales bacterium
TCGTCTGCTGGGACCGTCGCCGCGAGATCGTCATCGACGAGGCGGGCGTGGTCGAGAAGTACGGCGTGCGCCCGCCCTCCATCCCGGACTGGCTGGCGCTGGTCGGCGACTCCGCAGACGGCATCCCGGGCATTCCGGCTTGGGGAGCCAAGTCCAGTTCAGTTGTACTTTCACACTATGAACACATCGAAAGAATCCCGGATAATCCTGAAGATTGGGAAATGAGTGTTCGTGGGGCAGCACGCCTGGCTGAAAACCTGACACAGGGCCGGGAAGACGCAACACTCTACCGGCAGTTGGCCATCCTACGCCTGGACGTTCCACTCGAAGAAAAGCTCAACGATCTGGAGTGGCAAGGTGCCTATGAGCGGTTGAAAGAACTCTGTCGTGAATTGGGGGATGAGCGCATCCCGGAGCGAGTTCCTCGCTGGCGCAAAAACCAAAGCTGAACCATCCAATGAGAATCATCGAGGAACCATCAAATCGGATAATTTTTTTCTTGAAAATCTTGAATGGACGCAACCACGCGGACAAACCTGGACAATATACGCTCTAAAGACAAACAGCTGCAAAACAAGGCTTATTTTTACCTGCTCGAATCGACTGGAAAGCCCGTCGATTGGGCATACGAAGCCTGGGATGAACTTGTAGAAGGCTTAAACCACAAAGACAACTATGTGCGTGCAATTTCGTCCCAGGTGCTGGCTAATCTGGCCAAGAGCGACCCTGAAAAACGGATACTCAAGGATTTCGATGCGCTGCTCTCCGTTACAAAGGATGAACGGTTTGTCACGGCCAGGCATACCATGCAATCCATCTGGAAAGTTGGCCTCGGGGGAAAGGAACAGCGGCAGGTTTTGGTAAAGGGTCTCGAACGCCGGTTTCAAGAATGTATTACGGAAAAGAACTGCACCCTGATCCGCTACGACATCATCCAGGGGCTCAGGAATCTGTATGATGCAGTCGGAAATGAAAAGGTAAAGGAAAAAGCCCCGGACCTGATAGAAACAGAAGATGATTAAAGTATCGCAAGATGTATGCAAGTCTCTGGAAAAAACAGGGTTCTTTAGGATTCTCCGTGAAAAGTCCAGAGAGCCAAAATAGCAATAAACGGCTTCCGAAAATGGAAGCCGTTTCATTATCAGAATGTCTATTTCGCATTTACGCGGAAGGGAATCCGCCAGAGGAAGACAATGCCCGGGAACCGGCTGGCAGGTTATCGGTCCGGCACGAAGCGCAAGTGGATCTCCGTCAGGCCATAGAAATTTCCAGCTTATGGATCTCGGTTTCGAGAGTGCTCAGTTTATCCTGGCTGCTGGACCGTTTTGCTGAGAAGAAAAGCGCCGCAGCTCCTGAAATCAGCAAAACAGGGATCCCTGACCAATACAATGGTAGCAGGACAATCCCAATCACGATCCCCCACAGGCTCATCTTGTATCTTTGACCCGCCGTCTCTATCGCATCTTCAAGCCTTCTTTTTTGTTCTTCAAGCTCATCCAGATGTGATTTCATTTCGGCCAGGGTAGACATACCTACACCTCCTTATCCATCACCATATCGTTCAAGAAGTCATAACTTTTACATTAAATCGTTCGGCGGTCACAACACGCCGTAAAGATGACCAAAGTACCAGGTACATTTCCACACCCCGTGATGTCGTAATATCGCCTAAGTCAATGATGGACTTCCAGCCAAACCAGTCTCTCAAGATTTTTGTGACAGCTTCTTTGGCTTTTAGATCATTCCCGCTGACAAAAACATTCGTTCTTCCCGGCACCTTATCCGGATCGACCATCAGGTTGCAGTTCATGGTGTTAAGCGTCTTTACCACCTGCGTTTCAGGAAAGGCTCGTTGAATCTGCTCGCCCAACGAATCAGTGTTGCAAACTGTCAACGTTAGTCCTTCACCCGAATAGTCAATCGGGTTCGAAACATCGATCAATAGCTTGTCCTTGAGATTTTCAGCTCCAATTTGATTGAGAACATCCAATGAGGCTGCCCCCAAGGTGCAGTTGAAAATAATCTCGCCAAATTCCGCCGCATTTTTGAACGTCCCGTACAGGGCGTGGGGTGTACCTTCTTCGTTCGCCCAGGTAATTGCCTTGGGATTTGCCGTGGAGCGCGAACCCAGCATAACCTGATGCCCAAGCTGCACCAATTTGGATCCAATGGTTCTTCCAACCATCCCCGTACCTAATACACCAATTTCCATAACTGTCTCCTCTCCAGTGTCCAAGTATAAGTGCCTGAGCAAGTACCGCAACCAGGTTAGACTGTAGGCCCTGCCTCGATAGAGCACCTTGAAAACCAGCCGGATACCCTACAGTTTAAGGAAGTTGCGGCACAAGTATACTGCAATCAATCAAATGCTATCTATTATTGATGGACACCAAATCTATCTCTCTTAACAACAGACACAAAATGTTCTTATACGAACGGTTGGGTTTGTGCGTAATCACGATCCGGTCTTTTATCATCTGCCTTAGCCATCTTCGTCTTGAGCCACTTCAAACGGAAGGTTTCTTCGCGTTCACGTTCTTCTAACGCGCTCTTGATGAAAAGCACCGTCTCTTCATAATCGGGGATGAAGATGTGTTGTAAAGCATTCACCCGCCGTAAAGTCTTACGCAATTCCCCGGCCAGCCGCCAAACTGACGTCACCAACTCGGAGAGTTCAGGGACACGTTCCAACACGTTGCGGAAGGCAACGCTGGCTTCGTCCAGCGTGGCTTTGGTATCCCCAAGACTATATGGCGTTTCCGGCGGGCCTCCGCTGGCAACGATTACCGGGATTGGCACGCCCATCACACCGCGCAGCTTGAGATTCACATCTACCGTCTCATGGATTGCCAGGGAAGCCCGTTCGACGTGATCTTCGCCCATGGTCAGTTGGGCCTGTTCAAGCGCGCGGTAGGCTTCCGCTACCAGTTTCCATACCTCTTCCTGGACGACCTGTGCGTTGTGAGCCATCTGGATCAATTCAGTGGTCAACACTTCGCGCTTACGGTCTAGGATCTCGTAGCCCTCTTGAGCGAAGCGCAGTTCCTGCTTCATGCGCAACAGGTTGCTGCGAGTCGGCGGAATGTTTATATTACTCATGCGCCTCCTTATAATACTGATCGAGCTCGTCTTGGGAGACGCGAGTGAGTTCTTCCTCGGGCAACATGGACAGCAGACGCCAACCAATGTTCAATGTATTCTCGATGTTCCGGTTTTCCGTCAGGCCCTGGTTCACGAATTCCTGCTCATAGGCCTTGCCGAACTTCACGTATTGCTGGTCTACATCAGAAAGTTCCTCTTCGCCGATGACCGAGGCCAGCGAGCGGACATCCTGGACGTGTGCATAGGCTGCGAAGAGCTGTGAGGCCCAGTGGCTGTGGTCAACGCGTGTCTTGCCTTCACCGATGCCGTCTTTCGCGAGACGCGACAGGCTGGGGAGCACGGCCACCGGCGGGTAGATGCCCTGATGGTCCAGTTCGCGGCTGAGGGTGATCTGACCTTCGGTGATATAACCGGTCAGGTCAGGGACGGGATGAGTGATGTCATCGTTCGGCATAGTCAGGATCGGAAGCTGAGTAATCGAGCCTTCGCTGGATTTGATGCGGCCCGTGCGCTCGTACATCGAGGCCAAGTCGCTGTAAAGATAACCGGGATACCCCTTGCGGCTGGGCACCTCGCCACGGATGTTCGAAATCTCACGCAGCGCTTCGCAATAGTTGGTCATGTCAGTCATGATGACCAGCACGTGCATTCCGCGGTCGAAGGCCAGATATTCGGCCAACGAGAGAGCAGCGCGCGGGGTGACCAGGCGCTCGACCGGCGGATCATCGGCCAGGTTCAGGAACATCGCCACGCGGGTGAGGGCACCGCTTTCAGTGAATGACTCGCGGAAGTAAGCCGCCACGTCGTTTTTGACGCCCATCGCAGCGAACACGATCACGAACTGCTCCGCCTGCGCGGGCGGTTCCCCAACTGGAACACCCAGCGCCACCTGACGCACGATCTGAGCAGCCAACTGGTCGTGCGGCAGCCCGGCGGCGGAAAAGATCGGCAGCTTTTGACCGCGCAAGAGGGTGTTCATCCCATCGATAGTCGAGATGCCGGTCTGGATGTAATCTACCGGATACACGCGTGCGGTCGGGTTGATCGGTTGGCCGTTGATGTCGGCGTAGCGGTCAGCCAGCGGCTCTGGCCCACCGTCCAATGGTTTACCCAACCCGTTGAAAATACGCCCCAGCATCTCTTCCGCGACCGGGATGTGGTACGGCGTGCCCATAAAGTGGATGCGGGTGCCATCAATGGAAAGGCCGGATGTGCCCGCAAACACCTCGATCACGGCCAGACTTTCGCCAACTTCAAGCACGCGGCCAAGGCGCATCCGACCGCGCGCATCAATAATCTCTACCACCTCGTCGTAACCGACGCTCCCAATCCCCTCGACGAACACCAGCGGGCCTTCGATGCGGCTTACGCCGAGGACTTCATTTATACCTAAATCGGTTGAACTCATACATACTCCGCTTCTAAATTCTCCATCTGCTGGTCGATTTCCTTCTGGATTTCATCGAACTTTCCAAGCTCATCGTTCGCCACCAGGGTTTTCATACGAATTAATGTGTTCACAACCGGCAGATCGTGGATCGCAGAAATCAGCGCTCCACCTTTGATAATGCGCTGCGCACGCCGGTGGAAGTTCAGGATCAGGTCCAACATGCGAATCTGCTTCTCTACAGGGGAATAAGCGTCCACCGGGTCGAACGAGTTCTGTTGCAGGAAACCTTCCCGTAACAAACGCGCTGTTTCCAGGATCAGACGCTGCTCGTCTGGCAAGGTATCCGAACCGACCAATTTGACGATCTGTTGAAGACGACTTTCTTCGCTCAAGAGCTCCATCGCGTAGGTGCGCATGGCGTGCCAGTCCTGGCCGACCTCTTCGCGCCACCAACCGGCAACGCCGTCAATGTACTCGCTATAACTATCCAGCCAGTTGATGGACGGGTAATGGCGAGCCGAGGCCAAAGATTTATCCAGCGCCCAGAAGCAGCGGATAAAGCGCTTGGTGTGCTGCGTAACCGGTTCAGAGAAATCACCACCGGGAGGCGAAACCGCTCCAACCACGCTGATCGAACCAGTCTGACCATTCATGGTTTCCACCGACCCGGCCCGCTCATAAAACTCGGCCAGGCGGTCGGCCAGGTAGGCCGGGTAACCTTCCTCAGCCGGCAGCTCTTCCAGACGCCCCGAAATCTCGCGCAGGGCCTCGGCCCAGCGGGAAGTTGAGTCGGCCATCAGGGCCACGTGATAACCCATATCCCGGTAATATTCGGCAATCGTGATGCCAGTATAGATGCTGGCTTCGCGGGCCGCAACTGGCATATTGGATGTATTAGCAATCAGGACGGTGCGCTCCATCAATGGACGATCGGTGCGCGGGTCGACCAGATGCGGGAACTCCTGAAGCACCTCCGTCATCTCGTTACCGCGCTCCCCGCATCCGATATAGACGATGACCTGTGCATCCGCCCATTTGGCGATGCTGTGCTGGGTGACTGTCTTACCCGATCCGAACGCTCCGGGGATGGCAGCTGTGCCGCCCTTCGCCAGCGGGAAGAAAGTATCCAGCACGCGCTGGCCGGTGATCAACGGCTCAGTCATACCGCGGCGCACCCGGTAAGGACGTGACCTGCGAACGGGCCACCGCTGCAGCATGGCCAATTCCTTTTCACCGGATTCGGTTTCAACGCGGGCAATTGTCTCGTCAATGGTGTACTGCTTCGCTGGTGCGATCCAGGTCAGGGTGCCTTCCACATCAGGGGGGACCATTATGCGGTGTTCCAGGGCATCCGTCTCAGGGACAGTGCCGATGATCGTGCCACTGCTCACTTTATCACCGACCTCAAGTTTGGGAGTGAAATCCCAGTGGTCTTTGCGGTTAAGTGAATCCACGTGAACCCCGCGTCCGATGAATGATCCACTGCGGGCCTCGATCACAGGCAGGGGGCGTTGCACACCGTCGAAAATACTGCGCAGCAGGCCCGGAGCCAGTTCGACCGAAAGCGGCAGGCCGGTGTCATACACAGGCGCGCCGGGATGCATTCCAGAGGTCTCTTCGTATACCTGGATAGTGATGACATTATCATTCAAGCCAATGACTTCGCCCACCAATTGGTCTTCACCGACTTCTACCAAGTCCATCATACTGACATGCCGCGAGCCCTGGGCGCGGACAACCGGCCCATTGATCCAGGTCACAGTTCCAACTTGCTCAGTCATGGGCTTCTCCCATCAGGATACGGTAAACCGAAGAACGCAGAGTATCCTGCATGCGCTTTAGACGGGTTTCTAAAGTATTGTCATATTGTCGGTGTCCGTCCTCCGTTTCTGCGATCACACCGAGACCTTTCTCCAATGGATCTCCCAGTTTGATTTGCATCTGCGTTTCCTTCGAGACGTTCTCGATCACGCTCGTTGAAAGAGTTTTCAAAGTCTCTTCATCGGCGCGAACCATAGCAGTGTCAGAACCTAACTGAAGCAGGGCCTCTTTAAACAAACGCTGTGCAGTCTGTCTATAGTCAGAACCGCGCAGCACGGATGATAAGCGTTGTTCAGCAGTATCAAACACTTCTTCCAGCAATTTTTCCCGTTGCTCGAGGAGCATTGTCCTTGTTTTCAGTTGGCTTGTGGCAACCACCTGACTGCGGACACGTTCAGCCTCCACGGATGCCTGTTCCAGGATCCTGGCTCGTTCGGCCTCCGCCTCCTCCTGAGCACGTTGTTTGAATCCTTCCGCTTTTGTCTTCGCCTCTGCAAGGATTTGCTCAGCGTCACCTTGAACATCGCTCAAGATCGCTCGAGAAAGTACCTTGATGTTCTCATCTATCGATACCATATATCCGTTTCCAATCTACATTTTTCTCATGGTCATTGAATCAACTTACAGCCTTACGCCAATTGCACTAAGCACCATCTCATTGAGGGATGGACGGTCTGGTCTCACGCCTTCCGGACCAGGAATCTCGACCACGAGCGGCACTGTGCTGCGCAGCTTAAGCTGTTCCATCCTGGCCTCGATCAACTCAGCTACATCCTCGGTCACCAGGACAATGCCGGTATCGTCAGTGGAGAGGGCCTCATCCAGGGCCTGATCCGCTTCGCTGGCTGTTAAAACAGCCATGCCGCTGACTCCAACCAGCGAAAATCCCAACACAGCTTCCTGATTACCAATGACCAGAATTTTCATCGGATGCCTACCGGTTCAAGACCAGGATAGCAATAATAAGTCCGTAGATGGCAATACCTTCTGCCAGGCCGACGAAGATGAGCGCGCGGCCAAAAGCCTCGGGTTTCTCGGCAATTGCGCCTACAGCAGCCGCGCCCGTGCTGCTTACAGCAATACCGGCCCCGATGGAACCCAAACCAACAGCAAGACCAGCCGCCAGTGTCGCATACTGGTCAACGGCCCCTTCCTGAGCAGCCAATCCGGCAGCACTGGCTGCCGAGGGCGATGCGAACCAGACAATTGCAATTGCAAGCGCCATCAGTCCAACCAGAACATTGAAGCCTTTAAAACCCAGCAACAACCTTTGTGCGGCACGACCAGGGTTATCCCAACGCCGATAAAAATAATAGAACACAATCGGTGCTAAGGGAATTGCACTAGCCAGTATCGCAATAACAATTTTCATCATCTTTTCTCTCCTATTCGTTCAACATTTGAAAATTTGTTTGTTTGGCATGGTAGAAATCCTGCTCCCAAGCCTAGATTAACTTTTTTCACTGCTAGCAGTTGCCAGTGGAGTCAGTGGCTCATATGACATTCCACCTCCCTCGAAGAATTTACTGAAGAATTCATAGTATTCGAGACGCATGGTCTGGATACCAACGATCAAACCCTCAAAACCGACGATGAACAGATTTCCCACGACAACGATCAGCCAGTATACGATCACGCTGCCAATGCTCTGACCACCGCCCATAAGTTCAGCGAGGATAAAAATCACAGAACTCAACCCGCCATGAGCAACCGCGAAAGCGCCCACGCGCACGTAGGAGACACTGTTACTCAGGGAACTGATCAATGTTTCGAAAAGCTCAACAGCAGCTTGAATCAGATAGGTAAAAATCCCATCTTCAACCAGGGGGCGATGTCCTTCAAGTAGATGCTTGAACACTTCTGCGAACATCACCATCAGTGCTGCTACGACTGCCAATACACCGAAGACCAGTGTGGGAACCGGGAAAGCCGGCAACAACGCCGAAGCACCTATTCCAAGAAGCGACCAATAAAGCAGTAATCCGGCAATACCATGATGGTCGAAAATCAACCGGCCCCATTCACGTGCCCGCCAGGCATTATAGATGTTCAACAGGAACCCCAGACTGAGAATTACAACGCCCGCACCGATCGAGACAGCCAGAATCTGGTTGATTTCATGCAAAGGTTCTATCCATAACGCCCCAAAGCCAAATAAATTGTGGAAATATTCCTCTGACCCGAATAAACTCCCGTACAAGAATCCGAAACCGACAGCCAAAGCGCCACAGGCCAGAATAATTGGCCCAAGGCTGGCCATCCCCTTAAGCGAGTTGACTCGCTTGCTGCTTAACAGCCAGCCCAACAACAGCAACAACAGTCCATGTCCTACATCGCCGAACATCGCGCCAAAGAGCAGCGGGAAAGTTATGGTCATTAGTACCGTTGGATCGATTTCTTCGTATCGCGGTCTTGCGTAGGTCGTAACCAAAGTCTGGAATGCGCCGAACATCCCGGCGTTCTCCAAAGCCACAGGCACACTGTGGGTCATCGAGCCTCTTTGCAGCGAAGGAGTCGCTTCGATGACGATGTTCTTAGAGATTTGTTTCAATTGCTGGGTCAAATTTTCCAACTTTGAACTCGGGATCCAGCCAACAATCAAATATGTGTAGCGGAGTTTGCCAAATCGAGCCATTGCGTCCGCAAGCAACTTGCTCCCACGCACCTGCCAGAGTATTGTTTGAAGTTGCTCCTCATAGGTGTTATGCAGTTTTTTGATGATCGATTTTTGCTTTTCAATTTCTTTTTGGGTAGCCTCTATCTCTTGATGAAGAGACTCGATAATCTCCGAGGGTGCACCCTCATGGGTGTCAGATAATTCAAATGGGTTCAAGTAGGCACTGCGTGCTGCCCGATCTATGATATCGGCATTAAATCGGGCGCCTGTCAACAATACCACAGCATCATCTCGTTCCTTCCGCAGGGTCATTAATACATATGGGATGCGCGCCAGGCTTGTTTCCAACCGCTCCAGGTTGACAACAGGCATCGTTCCCAAAATGGAGTGGATATATTCCTGATTCCGCAATAAGCTGATATCAAAATCGACTTCAGCGATTGGCTCAAGCTGCAAGATGTGATTCCGCAATTCTTCAAGTTTATTTTGGTTGTCAATCAGTTGATCGTTTGAATCTCTTACATCCCGCTCGATCTGCTCTACCTGTGGACGAACTATCTCCAAATCGACCATTGTATCTTCATCGATAGATGAAGGTGAGGATTCCTCCACCGCCAGTGCCTGCATGATAAACAAAATTTGACGTTCTAAGGCTGAATAAGCAGCAGCTTGTTCTTTCCAAGAACCGACAGATTTGGAAGCATCGTCTGAACTCAGGTAGCTGGCATCTACTTGATGGAAGATACCCTGCCCAGCTAAGGCTTTCGTAACAGGCAATAAATCCTTTTCTGGGATAATCAATTCCAATTCAGTCATTGCTTCTGGAAAGAACATAGCACCTCCAAATAATGAAAATAAAGCTATAAATGATAACTGACCGTTCTACTATGGTGCAGCAAACTCTTCCACATTACTACTCAATAGCAGATAGGGCATGAATTCTGCAGGCGCCTTACCGGAGGCTTTGGCCCCGACCAGCACTGTTAAATCTTGAAGTTCAAGCTCATTTAACACCAAAAAAGCCAGTGGCAGACCGATATGGAAAGGATAGCCGGTGAATGCCGCATTGAGCCGCTGCCTGGTATGCCGTTGCAATTGCAATTCCAACTTTGGCAGCCCACGCTCTGGATCTTGCAATAGCTCATCCACATTTTTCAAACCCGGATAAATCCGCATAATGATCCGGGTAATATCAGCACCAGCTGCAATCGCCCGAATATCTTCGTCGCGAACACGGTAACCAAAGGGCAATGTATAGTTAATGATTTCTTCTTCAGATAGATGATGGTAGACCCGGTAACGCATCGCCCACATCAGGTTGTTCATGTCTACCAACGGCCCCACAATACGTAGCGCTTGCGTTCGATCCTGGCCGGGAAGGCGTTTCGCGTTGAGCCACAAAGTGCGCCAATAGTTCAAGTCTAGAGCCACTTCCAACGGAAAAAGGCTCTGCTCCTCGGTATAGCGCTTCAGTGCATGGGAAAGTGTATCGTGATAAGGGGTATTGACTAATTGCGCTACTGCGGCCTCTATCGTTCCCGCCTCCAGCATTTTCTCAGCTGGGAGTTTGGCAAGTGACCCAAGTGGAAAAAGAATGTCCCTTACCTGTTCCCAGGATGAGTTTGTTACGATAGCGCGTAAACTGGTTTTAAGATTATCTATCTCAAAATGGCGAAAGAGTTCAGTGAGCAGAGAACGAGTATGTGCGGGAGCCGAATGGATGAGCGTTATATACACATCGGCAAGTCGTTTTTGAAATTGGTGAATGACCTGCCTGGGGGTGAAATCTTTGTCTTCTAAACTCTCTAAATATGGTTCGTACGGAGTGTCTTTGAGCAATCCGACCAGACTCGATAAGTCCGGAGCATTAGCCAGATCGGCTATCTCCTCGGGGCTTAACAAGGTGGAATACATTACTCGAACACGCGAGTGAATGGCTGCATACCCGGAAGCCCCACCTGTCAGCATATGCTCTATTCCCTTCCCGCCACTCGATCAAGCACATATCCAACTGCCCGGTCGAGATTCCCTTTTGCCAGATTTCTGGAACGTTTAACGTTTTCTTCAGCTTCATCCTGGATGCGCTCGATTTCTTCCTCGGCCTGTGCATTCGTTACCAACTGTCGGGCTTCTTCCTGCGCATCGCTCTTTGCTTTTTCAATGAGGTCCTGAGCTTCCTGATTGGCTTGTTTTATTAATTGATCCGCCTCTCGTATTGCAGTTTCATGAACCTCTCGTGCTTGTTTTTCAATCTCAAGTACTTGTTGGATCCGGTCTTCTTTCATAACGATTACCTCACCAAAAATTTTTATCGCCTCATCAGTCGTACGAAAC
>JBAVJG010000695.1:0-3463 GCA_049687655.1 Anaerolineales bacterium
CACGGCATCCACTTCCAAAGTCCGCAACAGGCTATGGGTGAGTTAAAACAAATGCTTGCCTAACCTTAACAGCGGAGGTCTGCCTTCACCGAGCCGCAGGTAGACCTCCGCTGAACTATTTAATTAGGACTCACGCAGCTTGGAAAAGGTTACCGAAAATAAGGGGGCGTGAGCAGCACGCCCCCTTATTTTCGGGGTTCTCTCATTCAACTACGTAACTCCTATTAGGAAAACTTTATAGGGAACCATGATCCCCAAACTTGACGCGGTCAAAGTATATCTGTTTATCGAGATCGCCGCTTCGGCCTTCTTTGCCATGATGTTCGTTAGCATGTCACTGTACGAGGTGGTTGTGGCAGGACTGACACCGCTGCAGCTGGTACTGGTCGGTACGACAGTGGAACTTTCTGTTTTTCTGTTCGAAGTTCCCACCGGCATCGTTGCCGACGTGTACTCGCGAAGGCTGTCCATCATCATTGGCTATTTGTTAATGGGGGTGGGATTCCTGGTGGAAGGCCTGTTCCCGTTCTTCGCGCCCATCCTACTAGCGCAGGTGCTGTGGGGGCTGGGCTATACCTTCACCAGCGGTTCGACCCAGGCCTGGATCAGCGATGAGATCGGCGAAGAACCGGCCAACAGGCTCTTCCTGCGCGCCACACAGTTTGGCTTGTTCGCATCCCTGGTCGGCATGGGCGGGGCCGCGCTGATTGGCTCGCAGAATGTGGCGATCCCAATTCAACTTGGCGGGTTGGGCGTAATCACGATCGGCATTGTGCTGGCTTTTGTTATGCCCGAAACCGGTTTCAAGCCTGCCCCAAAAGAAGACCGTAATACCTGGCAACAGATATGGCATACCTTCAAGGCAGGGATTGCCACCATACGTGTCCGTCCGCACCTGATCGCTGTTCTGGGTATCGGTTTGTTTTATGGCCTTTACAGCGAAGGCTTTGACCGCCTGTGGGTCAAGCATTTGCTGGATACCTTCGAACTGCCAGTTTTATTCGGGGGAAACCAGGTGGCCTTTTTCAGCACTTTACGCGCAGCCTCTACAGTTTTGACCATCCTTACAGTCCGCTTTGTGGAGAAGCGCCTGGATACCAGCCAGCCGCGTGCTATCGGACGTGTCATGTTGCTGATCACCGGTTTGATCTCGGCCTCGTTGATCGGCTTTGCCCTCTCCCCGTTTTTGGGTCTTGCATTGGGTTTGTATTTGTTGATCAGCATACTTCGCAATGTTGCAATTCCGCTATATACTGCCTGGATCAACCAGAAGCTGGACCCCGGAACACGTGCCACAGTGCTATCTATGTCCGGACAGGTTGACGCCATCGGCCAGATCGCAGGCGGACCCAGCGTGGGGTTGGTCGCGCGGTCGTTCTCGGTGGTCGCAGCGCTCGTAGCTTCGGGCCTGCTCCTGTCTCCCGCACTGGTCCTCGTCGGACGGGCTAATGCCCAATTCCGGAAGCAGGCGGAGGCTGAGTCCTTCCCGGCGGATTAGCTCTCTACGTGTACAGTGTAATTATTCTTATCCCCATCCTTAATGAGATACATGGCCGCATCTGCTTTTCGAAGCAGGATTTCTGCATCCTCCCCGTGGTCAGGAAACAGGCTGATCCCGATACTTGCGGTCATGACGATTGTAGCTGGCTTGGTCTCGATAGGTTGGGATATGGCCTTGAGTGTTTTTTGTGTGATAGCTTCGACATCGGATGTTGACCGGACGTTATCGAGAATGATCATAAATTCATCACCTGCCAGACGTGCAACTGTGTCACTATCGCGCACCGTTTGGGCCAGGAAGTCCGCTACCTTCTGTAAGACTTCATCGCCGGTGACATGACCAAATGAGTCGTTTATCCTTTTAAAGTCATCCAAATCAATAAAAAGCAGTGCAAAGCAATTTTTTAGTCTTCGGCTTTTCTTGATTGTCTGATCCAGGCGGTCAAAAAACAGGAAGCGATTGGGCAAACCTGTGAGATTATCGTGTGTGGCCAGAAACTGTAAATGCTGGTTGGCGTTGCTTAGTTCCTGAGTACGTTGCTGTATTTTTTGCTCTAGTTGCTGGTTGGCAACTTCAAGCTGTTTAATAGCTTTTGCAAGAGCCCGTGACACTTTCTGGACCGATCCAAGCGTTTCCATTTGGAAATTGGAGAATTTGAATACCACGAAAGCGGTCACGATGATCAATGTGCCCATCGCCAGTCCAAAGGTAAGCCATTGATCCGGGGTCTGCGGATTATCGTGAATGATAAGCCACTGGCTCAGCATACCGAAGTGAGCCAGTATTCCAAACACAACATAGGTGGATAATGAAACCCCGGCAGCATATATCCCTGTACGGGCGTTTACAAGCATGATAGTTAGAATTGGCAGGACAGTCAGGAAAATAGTCCCATCCCCGGCCAAACCACCGCGTGCCATGGATACCACACCTGTCAGGTAGGTTAGCGCTACCACCGCCCAACTGCGGGTACTGGCGCTAAGATTTCGCTGGAAGGTCACATACAGAAGAACCAGGTAAAAGAATACGATTATGGCAGCCCCCTGCCAGGGGATCTGTGATTTTTTGATCACCTGCAGCACGGTTTGAACGACTGAAGGGAAGATTGCAAGCGAAGCAAGCGGCAGGAAAATATTCAGGACATTGCTACGCCAATCATTAAAAGCATCATCTGGCTCTTGTCTGTGCGAGAGAAGATCGTTGGTTTCCTGAAGTGGGTTGATAAGTAGTTGATCGGACATTGCCTGTTACCCTTCTGGTCGAGAAATTATATTTGAAATTATTTATTTTCTCATTGCAACCTCATGCCACTTTATAAGACTCAGACACTATATGTGTCATCTGACCCCGTGTCTGCTCGCTAATGATGCAACAGGTCCAACAAACCTTCCGGATACAAAATAGACTTGCCCGAACCGAACTCATCCAGGCTTTTCCACACCACCTTCATGGACAGGTTCGCGTCCGCTTCGCGACCTGAAATCACAGCCTGCTCGTACAACCCGGACTCCACCAGCACCCCGTCATAAACCTGCATGATCTCGTGACCGGGTGTCCCGTTGAAGGTGAAGATGTTTTCGAGCGTGCCAAGATAGACTAAATCTTTCACTTCAGCACTGATCTCTTCCATTAACTCACGCCGGATGGTTTCTATGCTGTGCTCACCGAATTCGATGCCGCCTCCGAGTGGACGGTAAAAGGTCTCGCCTGTGAGCGGGTCGTGTCCTTCGAAGACCAGAATTTTGTCCTTGTGGCTGAACAGGCAGATGGCAAGCGGACGGATTTGGGACATAGATTCTCCAGAATTTGGCAGCAAACTCATTTGATGCCTCGGTAATGGGGATAGGATAAGCTCTTATAAATTGTAATGGGCCGCCTCTTAAAAGGTAGCCCATTACAATTTATAAGAGCTTTTACTATCCCCATTGCCGAGGCATCAAATGAGTTTGCTGCCAAATTCTG
>JBAVJG010000696.1:0-3987 GCA_049687655.1 Anaerolineales bacterium
ACGGCGATCAGGCCGTTCGTTCCGCGTTTGAAGCGATCAAGCAGGGCGTCAGTAAAAAACATTCCGTAGACGATTTCCTGGGCGTCACCGTTCAGCCCATGATCGATCTGTCTGATGCCTACGAACTCATCATCGGCTCCAGCATCGATCCGCAGTTTGGGCCGGTGGTCCTGTTTGGCATGGGCGGCTCGCTGGTAGAAGTGTTCAAAGATCGTGCGCTGGGATTGCCGCCGCTCAACACCACCCTGGCGCGCCGCATGATGGAGCGTACCAAGATCTTTACCGCTCTTAAGGGTGTGCGCGGCCGCCCACCTGTGGATATCTCCGCCGTGGAGCAGTTGTTGGTCAATTTCAGCCGTCTGGTAGCCGAACAGAAATGGATCAAGGAACTGGACATCAACCCGCTGCTGGCTTCACATGAAGGCCTGCTGGCGCTGGACGCGCGCGTGGTCATCCATGAAGTCAAAGATGAAAGTCAATTGCCGCGCCTGGCCATCCGCCCGTACCCCGCCCGTTACATAGCTCCCTGGACGATGAAGGACGGCACCGAGGTGACCATCCGCCCGGTCAGCGCTGAAGACGAAGTGCTGATGCAGGGATTCCATGCTTCGCTCTCAGATAAAACCGTCTACATGCGCTACCTTTCGCCCATGATGCTCAGCACGCGCATCACCCACGAGCGCCTGGCACGCATGACTCACAACGACTATGATCGCGAGATTGCATTGGTTGTGATCGGGGAAGATGCTACAGGAGAAAAGGCAATCTTTGGGATCGCACGCCTGAGCAAGCTGCGCGGGCGGGACGAAGAAGCTCGCTTCACTATGTTGATCAGCGATGCCTACCAGGGGCAGGGCCTGGGCAAAGAACTGCTCACCCGCATCATCAAAATCGGTCGCGACGAGAAGATCAAGCGCATCATCGCCCTGATGTCGCCAGAGAACGAGCCTATGAAAAAATTGTGCAAGGCAGTCGGGTTTTCATCCTTTGAGATCGATTCGGAGAACGGCATGCTGAAAGCGCAAATTCAACTCTAGTCTAAAGGATGAGGCCGGTGAGAAAAAACTCACCGGCCTTTTTTACCAAGAAGACTTACGCACATTGCGAAAAGATACCGAAAATAAGGGGGCGTGCTGCGCACGCCCCCTTATTTTCGAGCTTTCTCCGTATTTTTGCGTAAGTCCTGACCAAGCAATTCATCAATTTACGGCTCTACCAGAGCAGCCACCAACTCCCGGCAAAAGTCTGGGATATCGGCCACCACCCGCCCCCAGACCAGGTTGCCTTCGCGGAAGGCAGGTTCATCTACCCAGGTTGCCCCGGCATTGACCAGATCGTCCTTGATACCTGTGGAACCTGTTGCTCGCCTTCCCCTGAGGATGCCGGCAGAGATCGGCACAAGCCCGCCATGGCAGATTATGCCAATAATCTTTCCAGCTTCGTCCATCTCCTTGACCAAATCCGTTACAGCCTTGTATCGACGTAATTTGTCCGGCGCCCAACCGCCGGGGACAACCAGCGCGTAAATATCTTCGCTGTTAAGCGAATCGACAATCACATCCGGTTTGACTTCCAGTCCGTGCTTGCCAGAAACAGGCTCAAGGCTGATACCCGCCCCAATGACTTCGGCCCCTTCCTCTTGCAGTCTCATATATGGCACATAGAACTCCAGGTCCTCAACACCAGGTGCAACGAGAACTGCTATTCGTTTTCCGTCCAATCGCATGCTTATTTTCCTTTCTTCTTTTTGGTTGACAAAATTCATTATAGGCATTCCCCCAACAAAATGCAACAAAAAGAGTCTTATTTAGAGTTTCGCCAAATAAGACTCTCATACGTTTCGAGAAAGTGACGGACTAATTCAAGATCGATTTCAACATCCCTTCGACCGCCTGATAGACCGGGGAGTCGTCACCCAGGTCAACCAGCGGTTTGCCGGAAAACTCGAAAGCAGCCAGGTCGTTGTCTGCCGGGATGATTCCCAGAAGCGGCACGCCCAGTTCTTCCACGAATTTCTTGAGTTCGGGATGTAGTTCCCCGTTCGGCACGCGATTGATAATCAGATAAGCATTCTCAATGTTGATCTCGAGTTCTTTTTGAATGTCAGCGATACGTTGGGCTGCTACTAATCCGCGCCGGGTAGCATCGCTAACGATAAACAAATGCTGCACGTTGCGCGTTGTGCGACGGCTGAGATGCTCCATCCCGGCTTCATTGTCGATAACCACATACGGATAATGTTTACTCATGCCGTCGATCACTTCCCGCAGGTTGTGGTTTACCGCGCAATAACAGCCCTGCCCCTCGCCGCGTCCCATGGCGATCAGGTCAAAGCGCGAACCCTCAGCCAGCGAGGAGCGAATGTGATAATCCAGATAGTCTCGTTTGTTAACGCCACCGGGCAGGTTCCCCATAGCGGCGCCGCCCTGGACCAGCGAATTTTTGACCTGGTGTAGCATATCCTCGCGGATTTCACCGACCGTCCATTCCAGCTCCAGGCCGAGCACCATGTTCAGGTTGGCGGATGGGTCCGCGTCAATGGCCAGGATGCTGCCGGTCTGGTTTTGGGCTAGATATTTGATTACCATGCTTGCGGTGGTGGTTTTTCCAACGCCACCTTTGCCTGCCAGTGCAATTGTTGTTGTCATAATTCTAAAATCCTTTTATTCATAAGGCGGGTTTTAAACCCGCTAAATGCAATGCTTGTCGGATTACAAACCCGACCTGCTAATTAGCTTGAGCAGCCAGCTTTTCAGCCATTTCATGAGCTGATTGCTTTAATGATGGCACATGGTCATAAACTGGAATACCGAGTCGATCCGCTTCTTGCACCTTCAGGTCAGCAGGTAAAAATCCCAATACAGGTAAACCAGGTGTCGCTGTTTCCAGGAATTTTTCTTCCTCATCATTACGCACTTTGTTGCCCACCAGATAAAGACGCTTCAAACCAATGTCATTGGCCAACTTCTTGATCTGCGCCGCTGTGCCCAGGCTGCGACGGGTCGGCTCTACGACCACGATCATCGCGTCCACAAAATCCACCGTGGCGCGACCGAGATGCTCGACGCCAGCGTACATATCCAACAACAGGACATCATCCTTACGGAAGAGCAAATGTGTGAAAAGCGTCTTCAGCATGGCCGATTCCGGGCAAATGCACCCCGAACCGCCCAAATCCACCGACCCGGACTCCAGCAAACGCACGCCACGATGTAGCACACTGAAACGCTCAGGAATATCGTCCACACGCGGGTTGAGGGTGAAGAATCCACCTACCGTACCGGGCTTCGCGCCGGTGCGTTCTTCGATCAGCGCATCCATCTCGGCGATAGGACTCAGCTTCTCGCGCAGCTCGTCAGGGAAGCCTAATGCCCCAGCCAGGCATGGGCTGGGGTCCGCGTCCACAGCCAGAACGTCCCGGCCCTGGTCCGCGTAGACTTGCGCCAAGAGCGCAGTCAATGTAGTTTTCCCAACACCACCTTTACCGGTAATGGCAAGCTTCATTTTATCTACTCCTCATTAAGTCCTGACAGGTTTGAGAAACATGTCAGGACTAACCAACCAATTGCTTCACTTCGTAAGTGTAGCCGTCTTCCAGTTTCTTCTGGCTCTCTATGTGTTTCAAGACGTACTGTCCGCAATTGCTTCCTATCTCATTCTCCTGCACCTCGCCGATACTGACAATAACATCGTAGCCAACCTCGGTCAACGACCGCGCCACGGCCTGTCCGGTCTCCGGGCGATAAGGATCGATGTGTGTTGACAGGCCGTTCTGTACCGAATGGCAGGTGGGGTTGACGGGCGTGATCTTCACCAGGTAGCGTTCCGGGTCGAAGTAGCGCAACATCACATCCGGTTCCACTGGCATTCCTTCTGCCAGGGCAAAATTGAGGGTGATCTTGCGGTCGCCAGGGCTATAAAATCGTTCGCCATAAGCCGCCATGTCCGCAAAACTCCACTTACGCACGGGAATGAGTTTATCGCGCA
>JBAVJG010000697.1:0-9694 GCA_049687655.1 Anaerolineales bacterium
GAGCAGAACGGCACAGGTCACGCAGTTGGGTGAGGGCTTCTTTCCGTTCGGCGGGCACTTCTTCTAAATAGGCGTCTACGCTTTTGGCTTCACTTTGCATGCTTACCCTCACAATTCTCACTTTCCGGTCTCATTCCACGTCACTGATATAAGCCCGAGGCATAGCGCACTTCGACCCGGTATGCCTCCAGGCTGGTGTTGAACAAATAAATTTCATCACAGTAGCCAAAGAGCTGTTCGCCCTGCGCGCCTGTAGCCACCACCTCCGTACGGCCACCGCCCATCGGGATGGGGTGCAGCAGCTGCAAATCCTCGCCGCCGGTTGGGTAGGGGTCACGCACGATCCAGGTTAACAATAGAAAGGCATCCACGCAAGAGGGTTGTGCGCCCAGCGGCGCGCTCCACAGTTCCATAACGTGCAGTTGATATTGTTCTCCCGGTGCAATTGTGAGCAACTGCTGCTGTTCATCATACAGAGTGTAGCCAGAGGTATTTACGAACGTAGGCGCGTGCGGGGGCGTAGAGGTGAACGTGGGCGCTTCGGCAGGTTGAGCCGGGGTCGTAGCGTTTGGTTGAATGACGGGTTGTGTCGAGGTTGGTGCGATGGGTGTATCGGTCGCCAGAATGTAGGGATATAGCAGATAACCTCCAACACCCAGCGTCACGCAGCACAGGAATACGGCCAATAGACCCAACCCCCAGAGAGACTTGCTGCGCTTCCTGCTGGGCTGTTTGGGCGTTACAACTGGCCGCTCCGGTCCTTCCCGTGTGATCTCAGACACCAGCTGCCGGAAACCTTTTTGGTAGTCTGTCCGCATGTCTACAAACTGAATGCGGGCAATGCGATAGGGAATCTGGCAGTCGCGATAAAGCACCGGGATGATGCGTTTCCTGGCGCTGATGGCGAAGGAGAGTTCGTCCAACACGTTTTCCGAAGCCACCGAATCCGGTGAGAGCACGATGATGAAGATGTCGCTTTCTTGAAGGGCGGCCTGAATGGTCCTGTCCCACCGTTGGCCCGCGCTGATGTCACGCTGGTCCAGCCAGACGTCCAGCTTCTCCTCGATCAAGTCGTTTATCAGGTTGAGGACGAAATCCGTATCGACGCGGGAGTAACTTACAAAAATCTGTTCACTCATTCTAAAGGTTTGGCCATCGGTTGTTTTTCACCTATATCATTATACATGTCAGGTATGCAGGGAAACACATAAATGCTTTCCCCAACCTTCCCCTGCTTCTGCGCCACATCGTGGAATCAACAAATCGGCGCATCCGATTCTTCAGTAGCGACCAACATTTTCTCCACGATCTTGAAATCGATCCGCTCCGGTTTGGAATAACGGATACAACCTTTTCCAAAACTGATGCCTTTCCCAGCCACACCTTCCTTATGCGCGTCCATCACTTCCTGTTTGAGAATGTACAAAGAAATATAATTCTTCTGGCTGGCAAAGGCCACTTCCACTTCGCCTTCCCGGCTGTAGGATGGCATGCCGTATTCCATAGATTCGTTGAAGCCTTTCAGGGCTGCGCTACACATGTCGCGCAGTTGGGTGAGGGCCTCCTTCCGTTCGGGGGGTACTTCCTCTAAATAAGCATTTACGGTTTTGGCTTTGCTTTGCATGGGGTACCGTTTATCCTTCCGATTCCGGCCTCTCGCCTTTTGAGAAAAGTTTCCCGATCCAGTATCCGATGCCTGTGAAGACGGCCCAGATGATTGCCGGGAAGAGCACCACACCGATGGGGCCCAGCAGTCCGCCGCCCAGCGAGCCGATAAATGCAATCGGCGTCCCCAGCAGGAAGGCCAACGTCACGCTCCATTTTGCGGCCTTCGTCCCGCTGCGCCGCAAGAGCGCGATCAAGATGAAACCGCCCAGCGTGCCTCCCAGGAAGAACAGCAGATAGTCAATCAGGGGAGCATACGGATTAAGAATCCCAAATCGAGCATAGTAGAACGCCGCTTGTAAAACGGGGAAGAGCAGGCCGAGCACAGTCGCCCACCAGTAAGGTATTTCGCGTTTGTTTTTCATGATGGTCATCTAAGCCCGGCCCCCACCGCCCTATCGGGCACCTCCCCCGAATGCAACTGGGGTTCGTCGTATTCGGGGGAGGCCGGGAGGGGGGTGGGGCTAGCACTCACTAAACCCGCACGCATAGCACTTCCTGCAGCCCTCCTCGTTGACCACCGCGGCCTCGCCGCACTCGGGACACAGGTCACCGATCTTGAGGGTATGCTGGGTAGTTTCCTTATGCTGGGAACCGTTCCCGCTGGCCTTCTCCTCTGCCGGCGGGTCGAGCAGGCCGTCCTTTTCGCGCAGGTACATCTCGATCACCTGTCCCACGCCGTCTGGCAGGGAGCGCACGCGGTTGGGGCCGAAGCCCAGCGAACGTCCGCCGCCGATGCCGGTCAACTGGCGCACTACTTCGCGCAGGCGGTTCAAGGGTTCCACCGGTGAGGCAATACGCAGGATGTAAGAAATCATGCGCCCGATGGCTTCCGAAACGGCGGCCGTTTCGGAGCCGGCCTTGGCCGTATTGATGAAGACCTCGAAGGGCTGGTCGCCGCCGTTCTCGTTGACGGTGATGAAAGCCTTGCCCAGCGGCGTGTCTACGTTAAAGGTCTTGCCGACCAGCGCGCGCGGGCGCGGTTTTTTGCTGTCATGCCACATCGTCCCCGCAGGGGGCAGGTTCATGGGCTGGGGCTCCGATTTCTTCTCGGCGGTAGCTTTGGTCTCCAGCACCACCTTGTCGCGCGAGCCGGTCACATAGACCGTGATGCCCTTGGCGCCCAGTTCCCAGGCCAGCATGTAGGCCTGCGCCACATCGTCCACGGTGGCCGTCTCGGGGAAGTTGACCGTCTTTGAGAGCGAGTTGTCCACGAAGGCTTGCAGCGCGGACTGCATGCGCACGTGCTCCTCGGCCGAGATGTCCCCCGAGACCACGAACGAATTTTGGATGTGATCCGGCACCGCCTCGATGCCCTGGCAGGTACCTTCGCGCATGACCCCCTCGATGACCTCCTGACGCTGCTGCTCGTCCAGCCCGGCCGCCTTCAATGCGGCTTCGAAACGCGGGCTGGCGTAGGTCAGTTGCAGGTCTTTCCCATTGTCGTTGACGTGACGGATGTAGGCCAGTGCAAAGACGGGTTCGCAGCCGTAGCCCTCGCACCCGGCGACGGTGGCGATGGTGCCGGTCGGCGCGACCGTGGTCTGGGCCGCGTTGCGGATGCCGTGTTGCTTGATGCCTTCCACCACCGCCTCCCACGTGACCTCCGGCCTGCTCCAGGTATCCTGATACGCGTACGCGGTCAGCGGTTTGGGAGGCTGCCACTTGATGTCGTCCATATCGTAAATGCTGCCCTGGATGGCCGGGAAGGGTCCACGCTCTTCGGCCAGGTCAATGCTGGCACCCATGGCGTGGTAACGGACGAACTCCATCACCTGCGCGCCAAACTCCTGTCCCTTCTGGGAGCCATAGCGCACACCTACGTGATACATCAAGTCGCCCAGCCCCATGATCCCCAGTCCGATGCGGCGGGCACGGAAGGCGGCTTCTTTCAACTGCTCTACCGCTGGGACGTAGGCATTGGCCTCCACCACATCATCCAGGAAGCGCGTGGCCGTCACTACTGACTGGCGTAAGCCTTCCCAATCGACGCTGCCATCTTCGCTGCAATGCTCGTTCAGGTTGACCGAGCCCAGGCAGCAGTTTTCGTACGGGCCTAACCATTGTTCGCCACACGGGTTTGTCGCCTCCAGCGGATAAAGATGCGGGACGGGGTTCTCCCGGTTGGCAGCGTCCAAGAACAGCACGCCTGGCTCGCCGTTGTGGTGCGCCTGTTCGACGATCTTCTGGAACAAGCTGCGAGCCTTCACTTTGCCGTACGTGCGGATGGGCACGCCTGCGGCTTCAGCCTGTTCTAGCGTGCCTTTGCCATATTCGCGATATTTGGGGTCATGCACATCCGGGAAGCGCAGTTCCCATTCGGCATCTTCTTTGACGGCCTGCATGAAGGCATCTGTGATACCGACCGAGATGTTGAAGTTGGTGATCTGGTTCTCGTTGGTCTTGCAGGCGATGAAATCTTCGATATCGGGATGGTCCACGCGCAGCACGCCCATATTGGCGCCGCGCCTGGTTCCACCTTGCGCGATCTCCCCAAAGGCATGGTCGTACACGCGCAGGAACCCAATCGGCCCGGTGGCCTGCCCTGCCGAGGATTTGACCAACGCCCCGGCCGGTCGCAGCCGTGAGAACGAGAATCCGTTCCCGCCGCCGGTCTGCTGGATCAAGGCCGCATCGCGTAAGGTCTGGAAGATGCCCGCGCCATCCCGGCCCATATCATCGGTGACGGGCAGCACAAAGCAGGCTGCCAGTTGCCCGAGCGGCGTGCCCGCGCCGGTAAAAGTCGGAGAGTTGGGAAAGAATTTCTTGCTGGTCAACAAATGATAAAACTCAACCGCACGCTCCATCACGTCCCCGCCCCAGGTCTCTTCAACCTTGGCAATATGCCAGGCAACCCGCCAGAACATCTCTTCCACAGTCTCGACCGGCTGGCCGTCATCACCGCGACGCACGTATCGGCGCATAAGCACCTGGCGGGCGTTCTCGGTCAATTCGATCTTGGGAAGTTTCTTTGGCAGAGGTGGGGTGGCTAGTAGGCTCTTCTTACTTTGTGCGGCTGCTTTGGTTACCATTGCTTCTCTCCTAAAACTAAATTTTATTCTTATTTCATGTCATCCGGGTAGCACAGACAAAAAATCGACAGGAACACATCCTCCACAGAAAAGGAAGTTTCTGCCGATGGGGTTAGCTATCCAGCAAGTGGTCTATTTCATTTCGTAATGCGTGTAAATCATCCAGTCCCAGGTAGACGATGGCATAACGAATATAAGCGATTTGGTCCATCTCTTTCAAGCCGTTGATGACCAGGTCTCCGACCACACGGGATGATACCTCCGATTTGCCCATCTTCTGCAGCGAGGTCTCTACCTGGCCGAGCAATCGCTCGATGTCTGCTGCAGAGACTGGACGTTTGGCGCAAGCAATACGCACACCGCGTGCCAACTTCTCGCGGTCGAACTCCTCGCGCGCGCCGTCCTGTTTGATCAGCAGGGGTGTGGCCAGGATGGCGCGTTCGTAGGTGCTGAAACGCTGCCCGCAATCCAGGCATTCCCGGCGGCGGCGGATGCCTCCCTGGCTATCATGGGTAGTATCGAGCACTTTAGAATTGTCGTGTTGACAGTACGGACACCGCATATATGGGTCACTCCATAACTAGAACGTTTGTTGCCGCCATATATGGGCGTATAAGCTCTGCATCCCCGTACATATGGCTAATCTGAGCTAAATTTTAGCATAGATGCCATTTCAGTTCAAGAGGACGGATGGGTGATTTACCTTAAAATATTCATTTACTTAGCCGAAGTAACGCAGGAATGAGAGAACCCCGAAAATAAGGGGGGTGTGTGCGGCATATGCCCCCTTATTTCCGGTAACCTTTTGCGAACTGCGTAAGTCCTGTTCATGATGTTGATATGCTGAAATGGGTTTGAAATGTGTATCTTGTAGACGGAAAGAGTTTTCATCGTATAATGTAAATTATGATGATCATGTGCTTGGTATCGCATTCCATACACTCCTATTAACGATGGAATCTCCACTACACGGTTTAACCGAAGCAATCGTTATCCTGGACATTGACAGTAAGATCATCGGAATCAATCCAGCCGGGGAGTATTTACTTAAAATGAAACGTTCTGACTTGATTGGAAAGTCGGTTGATGTGGTATTTCCCCAGCAAACATCTTTAGCATATCGAAATGAGATTCTTGCGGATGGACGTAAAGAACTCAGCTTAAGCCGCAGTGATGGACAAACAATCGACGCTGAACTCACTGTTTCGACGATCAATGGTCGCAACGGAATTCATCTGGGCAGGGTGGTGATTATTCGTGACAGCGCTCAGTTACAAAAGAGCGAGATGCGATTTAAACAGGAAGAGTCATTAAGAACACAAAATCTGATCTTGCGGGCGCTCCAGGAAACCACCTTTGACCTGCATTCAAGTCTGGATTTGGATGTCGTTCTTCGCAATATCGTCGAACGCGCCTGTAAGTTGCTGGGAACCACGCACGGCTATCTCTATATCTTGATCGAGGAAACGGAAGAACTTGTACCGGTCGTCGGGATAGGTGCCTTAGAGGAAGCACTTGACTATAAAGTTGCGAAGGGTGAAGGTGTTGCAGGAACTGTTTGGGATACAAAAAAACATATCGTTGTAAATAATTATGATACCTGGTCTGGACGGAGTAGCGGCTTCAGCTATGGCGCAATTCGTTCAATTGTGGGAATGCCCTTGCTCCTGAGCGATAGATTCATAGGGGTTTTTGGGGTTGCGTATGGCTTTGAAATAGATATCACCTTCTCAGACGAAGATGTATCGGTGCTAAGCCGGTTTGCCGATTTAGCAGTGGTGGCATTACAAAACGCACGGCTATTTGATAAATCTCAGAAGGAGATCGAGTTTCGCAGGAGTACAGAAGTCGAATTACGGAACGCCAATCAACTCTTGCAGTTTCAGATCGAACGGGTCGAGTTGCTGCAAGATCAATTAAAAGAACTGGCGGTGCGGGATTCTTTGACCGAGCTGTTCAATCGCCGATACCTGGAAGAAATGTTGGTCGTTGAATTCGCACGTACCAAGCGTGCCAAGACATCCCTGGCGGTCCTGATGATAGATAGCGACCACCTCAAGGTTATTAACGACAAGTATGGTCATAAAGCCGGGGATGATTTCCTGGTGTATATTTCCAGGATAATTCAAAAGAATGTGCGCACCGGGGATATAGCCTGCCGCTATGGCGGCGATGAATTTGTGGTAGTGCTGAGTAACGTGACGAAAGATATTGCTCTGAGCAGGGCGGAAAAAATACGGAAAACGATCGCTTCACATTCTATGATTCACAGGAACAATAAAGTTGGCATTAGTATTTCCATAGGAATTGCCATGTTTCCTGATGATGGTAGTGTTGCTGAGGTGTTGCTTCAAAAAGCAGACCAGGCGTTATATGCGGCCAAGCGAATGGGGAAAAATAAGGTTATGTTGTACACTCAGAATCAAAAATAGATTTGTAAACAGGAGTTACTCAGTTAATGGGAGAAACCCGAAAACAAGGGAGAGCGTGCGTCGCACGCTCTCCCTTGTTTTCGGTATCTATTCGCAACTGCTTAAGTCCGAGTGAAGTTATAAAGCGTTTATAAAATCAAATACTTTGTTGTTGAACTCATTTGCGTGACATTGGTGCGGAACATGCCCGCAAACTGGCATGAGCTCAGCACGTGCGTTGGGCAATTTGTCCACCAGTACCGGGAAAGTTTTCGGGTCGATAGTCTGGTCGCGCGCTCCCCAGATGACCAGAGTCGGCTGGTTGATGTGTGACAATTGCGGGGTCAGTTCGTGAAGCGTACGGGGGATGTTGTAGATAGCAGGGGCAGCTCGTTTGTAGTCCAGCGCAGTCTGGATGCGAACCAATTCCGGCAGGTTGTGCATCTTTTCGTTGCTGTTACCGAACTGTAGACTGGTTACATCGATCATCAGGCGGAAGAGCCAGTAAGGAGTCCGCTCGATCAGCCTGGTATTGAGCAGCGGACGGCGCAGGAAGAAACGCAGCATGGGCGGCAATTGGCTTTGTGTGAAAAACGGATTGACCAGAACCAGGGCGCGTACACGCTCAGGATATTGCAAAGCGTATTGCAAAGAGAGATAGCCTCCCAGCGAATGGCCGATCAGAATGGCAGGTTCATTGAAGTTTAGTGAGTCAATCCATTTCTGCATGTGCGCAAAGAGAGAATCACTGGTGTAATGTTCCAGTTGCCCCGGCTTCGGGCTCTCTCCGTGGCCGAGCAGGTCCAGCGCATAACCGGCATAGCCTTGCCTGGCAAGCTCCGGCAGGAGTATATCCCAATCGTGCAGGGAGGCTGCCAGCCCATGCACCAGAATAACAGGCGCGCCGGCGCCGGCCTGGACGAAATTGACATTTTCGGCGGGGGCGACATACCTGTCGCTCCGATCATGATTCAGAAATTTGTTTTTCATAGCGTTTGGCGAGCTCGCGCCTAAGTACTTTACCAATAAATGACCTTGGGAATTCTTCCATAAAGATTACAAATCGCGGCACAAGATGCGGGGGCAGACGGCGTTTACAATAGGCGATCACTGCCTCGGGCGTGGGACGTTCTTTTCCCGCGATTACAAAGGCAAACGGATGGCTTGCGACGGCCACCACGGCCACTTCCTTGATCTGCGGAATTTCGTAGATGACCTCTTCCACATCACGTGGGAAGGCGGGTTCGCCCGGCTTGGCCGGATACCACATGTCGGCTTTGCGGGCGATAATGCGGAAATAACCGTCAGAGTCCATTTGCGCCACGTCGCCGGTCAGCAGCCATCCATCCTTCGTGACGACTTCAGAGGTCGCTTTCTTATCTTTCCAATAGCCCATCATCACTTGCGGACCGCGCACCGCCAGCTCGCCGATCTGGCCGGGTTCCACTTCCTTGTGTCCGCGCATCAGGTCGACCACTACCGCTTCGGTGGACGGCACCGGGATACCGATGCTGCCGACCTTGCGCTCCCCGTACAGCGGATTGGCATGTGTGACCGGCGAAGCCTCCGTCAGGCCGTAACCTTCCACCAGCCGGCCTTTGGTCAGTTTCTCGAAGGCTTCCTGCACCTCTACCGGCAGGGGCGCGGACCCGCTGATGCAGGCGTTGATCGAGCGGATGCCATACTTGCGCACACCGCGGAAATTGTTGATCGCCATGTACATATTGGGCACGCCGGGGAAAATCGTCGGGCGGTATTTCTTGATGGAACCCAGGATGTCTTTGATTTGGAACTGCGCCTTCAGAATCAGCGTCGCACCCAGAGTCACCGGGACGGTCAGCGCCGTGGTCAGACCATAGGAATGTGAGAATGGCAGCGCCGATAAAAAGCGCTCTTTGCCCTCTTTCGCTTCCGGCATCCAGTGGCGGGTTTGCAGCGCATTGGCTACCAGGTTGCGGTGGGACAACATGACGCCTTTGGAGGTGGCCGTGGTCCCGCCTGTGAACTGGATGACAGCCATATCATCGGGCGTGATCTCCAGCGTAGGCGAACGGCGGCTCTGGCCTGCCAGCCAGCGATGGAATCGGATCCCCCCTGGAGCGTTCAACCCGCGATTGCGCCAGCGCGAGAGCATTTTCTTCGGCAGGGGCAGATACTCACCCGGGTCGGTCAGGACAACGTGTGGCAGGTTGACATTTTCTTGTATCTGGCGCGCCAGCCCCGCGGCGGGTTTGAGAGCCACCAGCACGCTGGCCTCCACCTCGCGAATGATGTTGATCAGTTCTTCCGGTTCGGTCAGAGGAGGCATGAATACGGCAGTCATACCGGCTTTGAGCGTGCCGAAGAAGCCGATCAGCATTTGCGGAATGTTGGGCATCAGAAGTACCACGCGCGCGCCTGCCCCAGGTCCCAGGGAGAGCAGCGCGTTGGCAAAACGATTAGCTTCGTGATTCAGCTTTCGATAAGATAGGCTTCCCCCCTCGAAGATGACCGCCGTGTTGCGTGGAAACCTGCGGACTGCGGAGCGTAAGAGATGGTGCACGGGGATATTGGGGATGCCAATCGTGTACGGAACACCTTTTTCGT